>NZ_JARMMC010000017.1:0-99358 GCF_036216745.1 Fictibacillus sp. B-59209
ATCGCACGAAGAAAATGTGAAGTTCATTTTCGAGGAGTCTCGCATCTTCCACTTCAATTAACTTTTCATTGAAGATTTTTCAAGCCAAAAAGGGGCTGCCTGAAGGTCAATTTTCGACTTTCTGGACAGCCCCTTTTTTTAATTTCAGAATAGGACAATTATCTCATTTTTTGGCAGGGTAAAGTAATTTTTTGTCGTAATTAATAGGTAACTAAACTCGTTGGGAGATAAACTGATGCTGATAGAAAAACTCCTTCTACATGTGCTGATTGTTTTGGCTCCAATCTTAAGCTACAGTTTCTTTTTTGAGAAAAAGCAGGTTTCAACATCCCCTTACCTCTACGGAACCTTGCAAAGTATCTCTGCAACACTTTGTATTCTGTTTGCTTTTTACGAAGGAGACCTCTATTGGGATTTACGGTTCGCCCCTCTGGTGCTTGCCTTTCTTTATGGAGGTAGAATAGCAGGCGGAATGGTTTTGGGTACAATTCTAATCGTCAGAGCTGCAATGGGCGGGGATGCAGTGGTGTTTGCATTGGCCGGAGTTGTATTAGCCGCGGTTATCCCATTTTTGTTCAGCAAAAAATTCAGTGTCTTTCATGCAGGTAAACGGGTGAAGGCAGCAATGTTAATGGGCTTCTGGCCTTCTTTTGTCCAAATTGCGATCCTCATTTCCTATACCTTTTTTTATGGAACAGCAGATGGGGATTTCATGACAACGATATCTCATGTTCTTTCGTTCGGCATCCTTCAGGTGATAGGAGTAGGAACAGCCTCTAAGCTGAATGAGCTGGTCATTGAACGTTCCTTGATGAAGCAGGAGATTGAGAAGGCAGAAAAGCTGAACACGATGGGAGAGCTTGCTGCCTCGATTGCTCATGAAGTGAGAAATCCTCTTACCGTTGTAAAGGGGTTCCTTCAGCTTATGCAACAGGATGATAAAGACAATAACCACCCGTATATTCCGCTCGTGTTAAGCGAATTAGGGCGTGCTGAAGTAATCATCAGCGACTATTTAAATTTTGCCAAACCAGAATTTAAAAAGCTGGAAGGTTTCTCCTTGTCACAAGTCCTGTCCGATGTTGTTATGCTTCTCAATGCGCTGGCTCTCAAGCAAGGCGTAGAGCTGAAAAGCGATTTAAAGCCGTCCCTTTTTTTGTTCACAGACCGAAATCAGCTGAAGCAGGCGTTCGTTAACATTATTAAAAATGCGATTGAAGCGACACCTTCCGGGGGGACAGTCACTGTCAGTCTTGCACTATCGGGAAATCAGGCATTGATTACCGTAGCGGATACAGGCAAAGGGATGACGGAAGAACAGCTTTCGAGAATCGGTACGCTGTTCTATACGACAAAAGATAAGGGAACAGGGCTGGGAACGACGGTGTCTGTTAGAATCATAGAATCTATGCAAGGCAAAGTTTCTTTCAAAAGCGAAGTCGGAAAGGGCACGGAAGTTACATTGCGGCTGCCGGCTGTGCAAAACGTTGAAATCAGCCTATAGCTCCCTATTTCTGTTACACTTCTCTTAAGAGAACTTATGGAATGGTGATAACATGTTGGACATTGTAAAAGTTTCGGTTCGAGGCCTTGTCGAATACGTATACAGAAGCGGAAGCATCGATTCGCGTTTCCGTACCGCCAGCACGCTGGCGGAAGGTACGAGAGCTCATCAAAAAATACAGCAGACATACGCAGAATCTGATCAGAAAGAAGTGTTTGTTCAGATCGAAATGGTCCAGGACAATCTTTCTTTTCTTATTGAAGGAAGATGCGACGGTCTGCTTTTTTCTGATGATGAGGTAACGATTGATGAAATAAAATCAACGTCTCGTGACTTGAATACCATTGAAGAGGATACCTATCCTGTCCATTGGGCACAGGCGAAGGTTTATGCCTGTATATATGCCTCGGACCACGGACTCAATGCCATACATGTCCAGCTGACATACGTGCAGGTGGAGACCCAGGAAAAGAAGCGGTTTAAAAAAGTATTTTTCCTTGATGAGCTCAAACTTTTTCTTGAGGAAACAGTAAAAGTATACGCACCTTATGCCCAGCTGCTGGTAAGCCACCGGAAAGAACGGGATTACAGTATCAAAGAGCTGCCGTTTCCATTTGACCGGTACCGTGAAGGGCAGAGGAAACTGGCAGGGGCGGTCTACACGACAATCGCCGAAGGTAAAAATCTGTTCGCCCAGGCACCGACAGGAATCGGTAAAACGATGTCGACCACATTTCCTGCAGTTAAAGCCATCGGTGAAGGCCTGATGCAGCGCTTCTTTTATTTGACGGCAAAGACGATCACAAGAGAGGCGGCTGAGGAAGCTTTTTTGCTCATGCAGGAAAAAGGCCTTCGCCTGCACACGGTCACCCTGACTGCCAAGGACAAAATGTGCCTGAAGGATAAGGCAGTCTGCCAAAAAGAGTACTGCGAGTTTGCTGATGGATATTATGATCGTGTAAACGGCGCCGTGCTGGACATTTTGGCAAACGAAACGGTCATTCACCGCATAACGATCCAGGAGTATGCGATCAAACACCGGCTTTGCCCGTTCGAGTTTTCCATTGACTTGGCGTATGGTGCCGATGCGGTCATTTGTGATTACAATTATGTATTTGATCCAAGGGTATCTTTAAAGCGTTTCTTTGAAGAGCAGAAAAAGCAAACCGCCTTGCTCGTGGATGAAGCCCACAATCTTGTCGACCGGGGCCGGGAAATGTATTCTGCTGAAATTTACAAGTCGGCTTTTCTGAACGTTTCGCGTGAATATAATGGCAGCAATGCAGAGCTCCAAAGGGCGGCCAAAACCGTCAATGACTTCGGTCTTTCTATGAAAAAAAGATGCGGTGATGCGAGAAGCCTTGTGATGACCGACAAGCCGGAAGAACTGATAGAGCTTTTGGAAACCTTTATTGTTTCTGCAGAAAAAGAACTGCTGACCCAAAAAGAGGGAGAGGGTCAGCAGCTATTGCTCGATACGTACTTTGCCGCACAAAGCTTTATCCGTATCTCAAAGCTCTATGACCAGCGGTATGTCACATATGCGGAATATGAAAGAAGTGAAGTGAAGATTAAAATGTTTTGCCTTGATCCTTCTGTTCTGCTTCAACAAATGGGCAAAGGTTATCGTTCGAGTATCTTTTTTTCGGCCACATTTACACCGATCGATTACTACAAGGATATGATCGGCTTTCGTAATGAAGATTACGCACTGGCCATTCCATCGCCATTTGAACGGGAACAGCTTCAAATCTATATCCAGCCGTTATCCACAAGATACCGTGACAGAGAAAAAACAAGAGAGCCGATCGCAGACATGATTTATCAGGTTGTGAGAGAAAATAAAGGAAACTTTCTTGTGTTTTTCCCTTCCTATCAATACATGAACGATGTGTACGAAAAGTTTTTGAATGAGGATTTCCCTCTAAAATCAATGGTTCAGTCGACTGGAATGTCAGAAGAGGAGCGGGAACAGTTTTTAAACTCGTTTCAGGCAGATACGCAGGAAACACTGATCGGTTTTGCGGTGATGGGCGGCATTTTTTCAGAAGGTGTGGACCTTGTCGGTGACAGGCTTAACGGTGTGATTGTAGTTGGGGTCGGGCTTCCTCAGCTCGGGCTGGAACGAAATATCATTAAGGATTATTTTTCATCCCGAGGGAAAAATGGCTATAATTACTCGTATGTATATCCTGGCATTAATAAGGTGCTGCAGGCTGGGGGCAGACTGATCCGCTCAGAAACCGACCGTGGGACGATCGTTCTTGTTGATGACCGGTTTTTAACCCGGCAGTATCAGGCGCTCCTTCCGTATGAATGGCAGGACTTTACGATTCTAAAACCAGAGAGGACGAACTGACGATGGGTCTTTTGAAAAAATTACAGATTAAAAAAGGCTATTCGGTGGCTGTACTGAACGCGCCAGAAGGTTTTAGCCTCCCAAAAGAAGAGTTTCCTGAAGGGGCAAGGCTTATTGACCGGCCTGAAGGAGAGCTGGATACGATTTTGCTTTTTGCAAAGGATTCAGGAGACCTTAAGCAATTTGCTGCTGATGCGACAAATCACTTGAAGGATGACGGCTTACTCTGGGGGGCTTACCCGAAGAAAAGTTCCAAAATTAAAAGCGATATCAGCCGTGATCAAGGCTGGGATGTGCTAAAGGAAAAAGGTTATGAAGGTGTATCACTTGTCTCTGTTGATGAGAAGTGGTCCGCATTCAGGTTCAGGGAACGAAAATACATTAAGAGCTTAAATAAATAAAAGCTTCAGCATAGCGGATATTCCGCCGTGCTGAAGCTTTTTTGTTATTTCGCATTCAGTTTCCTATCGCTCATGTAGCGGTAAATCGGCAGCTCGTCGCCAACATCTGTCGGGATGAAGTTAAAGGTGACATAGCTGTCGACGGATTCAGGTTCCAGTGCAAGCGCAATAAAGTTTGCGTTTGGCTGTCCCATGCTGAAGACATAGCTTCCGGCAGGGAAGGAGCGGACGGTTTCCTTCACATCTGTCGTTACTTCATTCGTATAATGCCCGTTTTCTAAAGTGGTGGAAACTTTTTTACCGGTTACTTTGTATCGTTCCACAGATTTGGAGACAGGTCCTTGCAGCTTCTGAACGTTAACTCCGAGTGTTTCCAGCTTGCGTGCAATGCTGTGGTAAGCCGGAGGCATGATGTAAGCCGTCGGCCTTTCTCTTTCAAGTGTAGGATAGGCATCCGTAGAATCTTCCCATACGATCGGAATGTTTGCTTTTTTTGCTTGAGCAAGATCTACCACTTCAAGCTGCTGATCAGGAACCCTTTTGTTCTCACTTTTTATTACGATCGTATCTTTATCATTGGCTTCCTTGCCCTTGTTGATCACATCCTGGCGTGCGTTCTTGACCGCGGTTTTTATTTTATTTGCATCGGCAGCGGTGGTTTTTATAAAGTTCTCCTGTGCGGTTGCTTGTGCATAGACCCGACGGTTAAAATCAGCACGGCCAATATTGATGCCACGGGTCTCAATCAGATAGGTGAGCGTGTTCTTTAAACCAAGAGCGTTTCTGCCAATGCGGGTTTCTGTGCTTCCTTCGGTTGCTACAAGCTGGCCGTCATCATCCGTATCAAGGGTGTAATAGTCATGATGAGACAATTTCCTTTGATCGAGCACCTGTTTGACCTTGTTAAGAACTAAGTTGTCGGATGTTTTTCTCAGCTGCTTCGGTATATTCAAGTTTTTTGCTGAGGATATCAGCAGGTCATAAGACGAAACAGAGCCCTGCTCTCCAAATTTTTTGAACAGAGGTGAGTTTACTGTATACTCATGGGCATCCAGGACAACATCAGGCTTATATTCGTTGACCGCTTTATGTACCGCTTGTACTTCTGGATATTCTACTTTCATATAATCACGGTTTGCGTCAAGATTAGTGGCAATCTGCCGTTTGAAATAGTAGGAGCCATCCGGGTTAACACGAGGTACGATTGCTACATTTACTTTGTCCAGAACATTCCCCATCTTGCCTTGGGCAAGCTTCTGAGCGGTGACGAGAACTGATTCACCGGCTGCGGGTTCGTTTCCGTGAATTTGTCCTTGAATCCAGATTAGCGGTTTCTTTTTGTTGTTTTTTATTTTGTCAGGATTTTCTTTGCTGAAGAGCAGGATAGGCAGATCACGCCCCTCCAGGGATTTGCCGATGCTTTTTAACGTCACAAGCTTATTTTTGTGGTCGAGCTTCTTAATAAAGGCGAGCATTTCTTCCTGGGAAGTAAAGGGGAGTCGTCCCTTTTCAAAGGCAGGAGTTGAGAAGTGTTCAGCTGGCTTTGGAAAGAGATACGAGATGCTGCTGGGCTGAACATAGCTTGGGCCGTATCCGTAATAAGGTGTGAATTTCTCTGTTTCATCAGCAGCTGCCGCTTTTGGCAGAGCGTCTGAAGAGGAATAGAGCCCAGCTGCAAGCGTCATAGCCAGGAAAAAAGAGGTGGAACGAAGAACATTTTTCATAATAACCTCCTGTAATTAATTATTTGATTATTCAATAAATAACATACATAAAAGCGTGAATGATAATGATTCGTGCTTCTGAAATGGAAAACAGGAGATATCTACCAATTCAGCAGATGGAAATTGCGCATAGCTGAGTGGTTGGACCTATGACTTGTCACATGCAACGGTGCCAGGCACCGCAATTACACAAGTATGTAACGGCGGTGCCTGGCACCAACAAAAAAACTATTGTAAATATTTTTGAATTCTTTCTTGGAGGCGCTGTTTGTCATATGTGCTGTATTGGACAGCGATGTTGCGGATCGGGTCACCTGCGTAGAAGCGTTCATACAGCTCATGTCTTGAACCGAGCGGGCTACCAACGAGATCCCATGCCAGCTTGAAGAGTTTCGTTTTCTTCTCAGCATCCACAGTGGCTCCTACTAAATATTTTTGCAGCAGGGAAGAGAGGGGACCCTGAAAATCCTGAACGCTCGAAGGCAACTGGATGAATCCTCCGGCTCCGATGAGCTGCAGAATCTCAAGGGCACGGGGATAGTATATGGGCCCGAGGTTTCTGGCGGTTTGGATATAGGTGAAGTTAGGGACGAACGTATTGTATGGATTTAAGCTTCCTTCTCTTTCTGAAGCGATAACTAATGCCCGAATGGTTTCTACCTGCATGATGAGCTCTCCGAGTTTCTCTTGGACATGCAGATAGCCGTCCGCTCCGATTGCCTCCGCGATTTCAAAACCTATAGCAGTAACAAACTCCAGCTTGTTTAATAGACGGACGATCGCCTGATGATAGGCCAGGCTGTTTGAAACGGGATCTGTATTAATCTTTGCGATGGCTTCAGGATTATCATAGAGCAGCACGCGCTCCCACGGTACAAACACGTTGTCAAAAAGCAGCAGGGCATCCATTTCGTCGTAACTTGTACTTAGCGGCGCATCTGCCTTGTTGAGCGGAGTGGCCGCATAGGATTCACGGCAGACCAGGTGCAGACCTGGGGAATGGGCGGCTACGATCAGCATATGGGCCAAAGGCTTATGCTCTTCTTTTAGATGTCCGACCGGATAAATAATGATGTCATTGGAATAAGGGGAGGCTGTACCAATCATTTTGGCACCGCTTAAAAAAACACCGTCGCTTGTCTTTTTAGTGATCCGAAGCAAGCCAAGATCTTCTATATTTTTGAGCTGTGAATCCGACCGGTTTATCTGCGGATCCCTCTGTACCAAACTTAAGAAAAGATGGCGGTCTCTTGCTTCTTCATAATAAGAACGGATCTTATCAGGGAAGGCTTTATCAAACGCTCTGTAATCTTCCCTGGAAGCATACCAGCCTGTTAATCTCGACCGTGCATAATCGGACAGCCGGCTCATTACACCATCTGTGGATTGGCTCCATATTTCAAATGCGGTTCTCCGCTTTAGCAGGTCCTCATAGGATTCAGGGACATAGAAGGCCGAATGAACGTATTCCATTGTTTTAGGGCTTAAATAGCCTACCTTGTCCCTGAGCTTGGGATCATCGAACATGGCAAACAGTTCAGAAATGGCAGCCAGCGTCCCCGTGAAATTTTCGTCCTTTGTGATATCGATCTTTTTGCCGTCCAGCCATACGTTCCGGCCATCCTGCAAACTTTTAATGAACGGGTCTTTTTGCAAAGCATGATACTCTCCTTTGTGTTTAATAGGTTCAGCTTTTTATAAAGGGGAAACAATTCCTCCTCCCAGAGGCGGGGTATAGACATGGAATGTAACAACGGGAGAAGCGGTAGGGTTGTACATCATATGAAAGGTGTCTCCTTCAATTGTAAAAAAATCCCCTTCTGAAATTTCCTCTAAGCCTTTATAAACAGGCTCAGCATCAGCTGATTCAAATGTGTATAAAAAATTGATCAAGCTGCCTTCTACAGCTAAGATGCATCCTTGTGATGTTCCATAATCATGGATGAGTGTTCTGGCCATGCTTGGCAGCATCAAAACAATAACTTCTACATGCTCGGACCTGTAGATCACGTTCCGGCCATATTCTAAATTCTTGGGTTCAGTAACAAAATCTGAGATCTTTTCGATCGTAACCTGCAGGGATTGCACCACTTGTACGAGGTGAATAACTTCATAGGAGGGAAGCTGATCCAGCTCAGATTTGATAGACTCAAAAAATTCCATTCTTTTTACTCGCCTTTCTATTGATCATGTATACGGCTTTATTATTCCTATTAACCTTATGAATATCGTTAACTTTATAAAATATAGTATTAATAAAAGATAGAGATGTTCCGGCTGGAGAGCAAAATGGACAACATTCCTATTCTTTATGCAGCTCCTATGGTTATTCTTTTTATGGCATGGTATAATCCTCAGAAAAGTTTCAGTAAGAGAAACGGCAAAAGAGGAGTTTTTGAACATGAAAGTGGCATATTTAGGACCTCATGGCACATTTTCAGAGGAAGCGGCTCACCGGTATTTTAGTGGACAAGAAATCGAATGGCATATGTGCGATTCAGTTCCTGAAGTGCTCGAAGCGGTGGGTGAGGGAATGGCTGATAAGGGGATTGCCCCAATTGAAAATGCAATTGAAGGAACCATTACGATGACTGTCGACAGCCTTCTTGTGCATGACCTTTATATCGATGGAGAAGCCATACTGCCAGTATCGCTTCATCTTCTCGCTGCTTCCGAGACACGCCTGGAAGACATTAAAGAGGTTTGGTCGATTCCTCCGGCTCTTGCTCAGTGCAGGCAGTATCTCAGGGGATTAAAAGTAAAGAGCCGCCATTTTGACAGTACGGCTTCTGCTGCCGAGGCTATCAGGAATACCGATCGCCGCGATGTTGCTGCTGTAGCGTCCGAGTATGCGGGTAATCTGTTTGGCTTACAGCCGGTTAAGCGTAATATTGAGGAAAGCTTTGAGAACCAGACCAGGTTCGTTATCGTTTCAAAGGATAAAACACCCTCAGAAAACGCTCGAAAAACGATGCTGCAAGTCATACCGAGCGATGAATATACAGGGGTGCTTTCTGCGATCCTCAATGTTTTTTCGGCTTTGAATATTAACTTGACCTGGATCGAATCACGCCCAACAAAAAAGAAGCTGGGAACCTATCAATTTTTCCTTGAAGCGGGACTGGGTGCTGTCCACCCGTCCATCGAAAAAGCGATTGCCGTCCTGCAGACCTATGGCCACGAAGTGAACGTATTAGGGAGTTTTACCGCAACAAAACTGGACTAAAAACGGAAACCACTTTGAGACAAGGGGGATTTCATGAAGGTTCATATTGTGAATGGAGATATAACTGGAAACAAGCTTCAAGATCTCGATGGAGAAGTGATTGTCTGGCGGGAGATGTATGATTTGGGTCCGGCAGCAGCAGATATGGATAGAAAAAGGATCAAGTCCAGAGCTGAATTCTTTGAGAAAAAGATGGGGATCCCGTCTGAGATCTTTCTTAAGAACTGCACGCTGCAGGAAAACCGGCTCCGTGCTCTGCCTAAGGACGCTGAGATTACACTTTGGTTTGAACATGACCGATACGACCAAACCATGCTTCTGTACTTGCTGAAATCTTTAGGGTCACATGAATTTAACAACCTAAATATGGTGACAGCCGATTCCTATCCGGGAATTGAGCCGTTCTTTGGGCTTGGCCAGCTTTCCGAATTACAGCTTATCGGCCTTTTAGAGCATCGGATTTCTATTAGGCGGGAGCAGGTTATGGAAGGAGCTGCAGGATGGAACGCCTATGCATCACCAAATCCCCGTGATCTTGAAGAGTGGCTCAAATGTGCTGAGTGCAGTCTGTCTTTTGCCAAAAGAGCCTTGTGGCATCATCTTGAATATTATCCTTCCGTAAAAAATGGTTTGAATCAGGTGGAAGAGCTGGCTTTTCAGTACCTGTATGACGGCATCACTTCGTTTCATGAACTGTTTCAAAAGGTCAGTGCCAAGCGTACGGATGACGGACTGAGTGACTTTCATTTATCGGCCTTGCTGGATCAGCTGCAAAAAGGTCCGGTACCGCTTCTTAAAATGACAGAAGGATCATTACCGCACTATAATACCGAACCAGAGGATGCTGCTATCGAGCTAACGTATGAAGGAATTGAGGTCCTCATGGAAAGAGAAGACCGTTTTGATTACACTTCGGCTGATTGGTGGCTTGGCGGTGTTTACAACCATTGAGGAAAATGGCGCTGGAACGGAGAAAAATTAATAAATACGGAAGTGAGGCAGGGGTAATCCTGTCTTTTTTGCGGACATTGGAACAGCTGTACACCCTCTTTTTTTACTACAAAATACTAAAAGATAAACCCTTCTTTGGTAACTGTGTGAATGTTTTACATTTCTGTAAGATGGAATTAACACATGCCTTTTAAGATCAAACTATATTCATCGTGCATCAGGGATGAAAAATATGGATGCGGGAGGGTTTATTATGAGAGGAAATCCGGTAAAAAGCTTCAAGCTGGTCTTTCTGTTTTCACTTGTTTTAACAATGGTGATTGGCAGTTTCGCATTTCTTCCATCTCTCAAGGCATCAGGAGACGGTTCGGCTTCATCACCGTACACTGTTTCACAGGCCATCTCCAATCAAAACAGCAGTTTAAAAACGATTCAGGGTTACATAACAGGCCAGCCGACAGCCGCAGCAACCGTAGTTACCAGCCATTATCCCAACGATTATGCGGTTGCACTGGCTGATACAGCAGGGGAAACTGACACTTCCAAAATGGTTTATGTGCAGATTCCAACTGACTACCGTCCGCAATATGGGCTGAAGTCCCATCCAGCCCTAAAAGGAACACTGGTTAAAGTAACAGGCAATTTAACGTCTTATTTCTCGCACGCGGGCATCAAAAATGTAACCAACATGACAAATGGAAGCGGAGGTGGTACTCCATCGGATCCGCCGGCTTCCGATACAGGCTCTTATTATGATAATGCCCAGGGAAAAACAGGGGCAGCGCTAAAAAGTGCGCTTCATAACATTATTGATGATCATACTGAGCTCTCCTATGATGCTGTTTGGGATGCTCTCCGCCATACGGATGAAGATCCGAACAACAAGAATGATGTTATCTTGTTGTACACCGGCCGTTCACAGAGCAAGACTGCGAACGGATCAGGCGTCAACGACTGGAACAGGGAGCATGTTTGGGCAAAATCCCACGGTGATTTTGGAACAGCAATGGGTCCAGGAACAGATTTACATCATTTGCGCCCGGCTGATGTTTCAGTGAACAGTGCTCGAGGGAACCTTGATTTTGATAACGGCGGTACTGAGAATTCCGAAGCAAAAGGCAATTACTCGGACAGTGATTCATGGGAACCGCGTGATGCGGTTAAAGGCGATGTTGCCCGTATGATCTTCTATATGGCGGTCCGTTACGAAGGAGACAGCGGCGAACCTGATCTCGAGATGAACAACAGCGTCAGCAATGGTTCAGCGCCTTATATCGGAAAAATGTCGGTACTCCTGCAGTGGAGCCAGCAGGACCCGGTCGACAGCTTCGAGCGCCACCGTAACGATGTGATCTACAATGACTATCAGCACAATCGGAATCCATTTATAGATCACCCGGAATACGCGGCAGCCATCTGGCGATAAATCATTGGGAATAGCAAGTGTGATATTAAAAAGAGCCTGCTGTATAGAACAGCAGGCTCTTTGGCATCATTAAAATACTTTTGTGGTCCAGTCTTCACAGTTCCAGACTTCGGTAACAACATCACGATAAAATTCAGGTTCATGTGAGATCAGCAGAATGCTTCCTTTATAGGCTTTTAATGCCCGTTTAAGTTCATCCTTAGCATCTACATCCAAGTGGTTTGTCGGCTCATCCAGAACAAGAAGGTTCGTCTCGTTGTTGATCAATTTGCAGAGGCGGACTTTTGCTTTTTCTCCTCCGCTGAGTACCTGCACCTTGCTTTCAATGTGCTTCGTTGTCAGGCCGCATTTCGCAAGTGCGGAACGGACTTCATGCATGTTGAAAGAAGGGAACTCGTTCCAAACTTCATCAATACACGTATTGTTATTATTGCTTTTAATCTCCTGCTCAAAGTATCCGATATGCAAAAATTCGCCTTGTTCCACAGAACCGGAGATCGGTTTGATTTCGCCAAGAATGCTGCGCAGCAATGTTGTTTTTCCGATTCCGTTCGCTCCGACAAGAGCGATCTTTTGTCCGCGTTCCATTCTGAGATCGAGTGGACGGGAGAGTGGCTCGTCATATCCGATGACCAGGTTTTTCGTTTCAAAAATCATCTTTCCGGATGTGCGGGCTTCTTTAAAGTTGAATTCCGGCTTTGGTTTTTCTTTCGCCAGTTCAATAACATCCATTTTATCCAGCTTTTTTTGGCGGGACATGGCCATGTTTCGAGTGGAAACACGCGCTTTATTTCTGGCAACAAAATCCTTCAGCTCAGAAATTTCCTGCTGCTGGCGCTTAAAGGCAGCTTCAAGCTGCTGTTTTTTCGCTTCGTGAATATGCTGGAAGTAGTTATAGTCTCCTACATAGCGGTTAAGCTCTTGATTTTCCATGTGGTAGATCAAGTTGATGACACTGTTTAAGAATGGAATATCATGCGAGATCAAAATGAACGCATTCTCATATTCCTGCAGGTAGCGTCTCAGCCACTCAATATGCTGTTCATCCAAATAGTTGGTCGGCTCATCCAGCAAAAGGATTTCGGGCTTTTCAAGCAAAAGCTTCGCAAGGAGGACCTTCGTACGCTGACCGCCTGACAGCTCATGAACATCGCGGTCGAGGCCGATATCTTCCAGACCAAGTCCGCGGGCAATCTCTTCTACTTTTGCGTCTATAACATAAAAGTCGTTGTTCGTTAATGTATCTTGAAGAACCCCAACATCCTCCAAAAGTTTTTCAAGTTCTTCCGGAGTAGCTTCCCCCATTTTTTCGTACATGCTGTTCATTTCGTTTTCAATATCAAAGAGGTATTGAAACGCACTCTTCAGCACATCGCGAATGGTCATTCCTTGCTGAAGGACTGTATGCTGATCGAGATACCCGACCCGCACTTTCTTTGCCCATTCTACTTTTCCTTCATCTGGCTGCAGTTTGCCGGTGATGATGTTCATAAAAGTGGATTTACCTTCACCGTTTGCTCCGATTAAGCCAATGTGTTCTCCTTTAAGGAGACGGAAGGAGACATCATTAAAAATCGCACGGTCACCAAAACCATGGCTTAAGTTCTTTACTGTTAAAACACTCATCTATATGCACCTTTTCTTGTTTGTTAAGATTACCATTTGATTATAGTATTAATTGCAGGGAGAACTCAATCTTTCTGGTGGAATTTTCAAAGAATGTTTCGTATAGAGGCATGATGGGAAACTTTTCATGCAGAAGGGCTAAAAAGGAGGGTTGCAGAATGAATGATTACAGTGTAGTTCCTGATCAAGGTGAAAATGGCTGGATCGTTAAAATTCAAGATGTAGCACCGACCGATACTTTTCCCAGCCGTGCTGAAGCGATTGCAAAGGCTGAAAAGCTGGCAAAGGAAGACAAACCAAGCCGGGTGCTTGTGTATGATGCCCAGCTGAGCGTGGAAGAGGAAAAGATGTTTTAACAAAATGATGGGGCTGTCCAAGAAGTCTGTAAGCTGTTGATTTCCCTTCCAGGCTGCTCGCTTTCCGCGGNNACTTTCTGGACAGCCCCTTGTGCAAAAAAAAGGAGCCTTGGGTCCAAGACTCCTTCAATGCTTTTCGTTGTTCAACTTACGTGGTTTTTCTTGCTTGTTCACGTGCATTTGATTCACGTACATTCATTCGTACTACAAACTGCTATATTCTAATTCGCTTTCTCACTATTAGGGCCATCTCTCGGTTCTTCGCAAGTTTCGGAACAAAGGTCGTTCCGATTCATGACAAATCCCTCCATTTGGGTCTGAATAGTGTTTTCACTCATTTGTTAACAAACTAATTTCTAACTATCCTTTAAATCGCTCTTACACACGTGCATTCACTACTTGGTCCATCTCTCGGATCATTGCAGGTTTCGGAACTGTAAACGTCCTTACCCATTGCAAACCCTCCAGTATATGACTTATAGTGTTGCATCTTCATAAATCATAGAGCTGATCTTTACTGCTTTAAAACTTTGAAGCTCAACTTACGGTTCTAACACATCTTGCTTTGTTACTTCAAAACTGTCTTGCTTTACAAACATATGAACCTTGCTACTCTTTAATGCCTATTTCTGTGTTGCATTCACTATTCGGTCCATCTCTTGGCTCATTGGATGTTTCGGAACGATTGTTCTTTCTCATCACAATTCCCTCCATATGGTTGACATAGTGTTGCATGGTTTGTTTTCCCGGTATGAAAAATTCAAAACATCTTTTACAATAAAAATTTTTATTTTTTACGCTTCCTTGATGGCAGTTACGATCACTGCATCTACAGGCTTCTTGTTCTTAATGCCATCGGAAATCTGAGAGAAGCCAGCTTCTTTTAAATAAAGCGAGATAATGGTTCCAATTTCTTTTGTGGTATCATCATCTGCTCCCTTTTCGTGGGGCTGCAGGGTAACCGCAATACGAGCCTTTTCTTTCATCAGACGTTTAATCTTTTTAAGATCTCCAATCGGATCTTTCCAGATCAAGATGGAATTGACGGTATACACGCCATCAAATTTCGGGGCGTCTTCATCGGCAGAAGTGATCGGACCCTCAAAAAGCTCCACACGCCCTTCTTTTATAAACGCTTCGTTTCTTGATTCCGCCTGTTCCTTCATCACTTCTGAAACATCATAGCCTACAATGTGGCAGGAGGGATAGTTGCTGCAGACATATTCAATGCCTACACCTGGACCATAACCCACTTCAAGGAGCCGATCATTCGCTCCGGGCTGTAGTGCGGAAATTGTCCATTCATTTAGTTCCTTGTTTTCGTTGGACATGATTTTTCCCGCCAGTTTACCGAGCAGACCCTCGGGTTTTTCAAACTGTTTGGAGATGTTTTTCCTAATGCTCATGCGGCACACTCCCATTTTTTATTATATATTTCAATGTACCCAAAAGGGAGGTGCTCAAAGCAAAAGGACAGCCAGGCGCTTGAAATAAAAAACGGCCGAATAATTTTCAGCCGTTCTTTGAACAAAATTACATTTTATTCGTAAACCCTGTATTCTTCCTGAAAAAATAGTAGGATGACCCAACGGATAGTATGGCTGCACCAAGGAGGGAAGGAAGAATAATATAATCTCTCCAGTCGGACGGTGCAAATAAAGAAAGCAGAACAATTATACCTGCTGCGACAAACACTTTGGAGCTGAAACGGTGGGTTTGCCGCCAGACGTTCTCATCAGCCAGCGTCCATGGAGTCTTGATTCCAACAAAATAGTTCGGTTTTACCTGCTGCATATAGTTTCCTAGAACGATAAACAGTCCTCCGAGAATGAGGGGCATGAACGAGTTCATCGGAAGTTCGTAGCCAAGCCCGATCAGAATAACCATAAGATTGATCAGGAAAAAAAAGATGAACAGGGAAGAGTTAATCATGGAATAGCTGCGCGAGAAACTTTTATAATTTTCTTTTTTGGGATCGATTTTCGGCAAGAATTGGAGCAGGAGATACATAAGAATCATAATACCAAGATTCGTGAGCATGGCCCCCAGTTTGGAAGAATACCCGTTGATTTCGCCTTTCGCATTCCAGTGGATAGGCAGTTCAGCCGGCAGCTTGGAGTAAAACACGAGCCAAAGAGCCGCTGTCGCAAGAATGAGCAACACAGGAAATACATGTTTTTTCATTTTTCGTTCTCTCCTTTGTCCTTATAATCGGCTTGCATGACACCCATGAACCAGTTCATGACATCGTGAAAAACGGTTGTATTGAGAGAGTAGATGACGAACTGGCCTTGCTTCACATCTTGTATGAGTCCGGTTTTCTTTAAGGTGTTTAAGTGATGGGAGATGGTAGGTTTGGTCATTTGAAAATGATCCGCAATTTCGCCTGCGCTTAAGTCCTGATTCTTTAGCAAATCAAGAATTTTACGGCGGGTTGGGTCGGATAATGCCTTAAATACTTCATTCAATAAAATCCACTCCAATTGGAAGAAAAAGTATTTAGATATTTATCTAAATACTACACAGAAAAGAAGGTGTTGTAAATAGGCAGCTTATTCAATTCCAAAAAAAAATCGACAGCTATTGAGCTGTCAAAGTAATAAGGATATTCATGTTTGCTGCTGTGTTTTCTTGGCAGAATGAAGAATTTCCTCAAGAGGGAAAATCCTGCCGAGTTCATCTTTATGAACAACATGTTTCCGTTCAAATTTGGTCGGGGAATCAATGCCTGCAGCAGCAGCCAGATTGTAAAGGCCTTCCCGAAGTGAAACTAAATAGTTGCAGACTCTATAGTGTTTTTCCTCGACACTTAAGCCGTCCTGCAGTTTCTTATTCGTAGTCGCTACCCCCACAGGACAGTTGTTCGTGTGGCAGACCTGTGCCATGATGCATCCTACACTGATCATAAACCCGCGTGCAATGTTGACGAGGTCAGCTCCCATTGCAAGAGCAATGGCAATTTTGTCAGGAGTGATCAGTTTTCCTGAAGCAATGAGCTTCACCCTGTCCCGGATGCCATATTCTTTTAGCATTTCATCAA
Source organism: Fictibacillus sp. B-59209 (assembly GCF_036216745.1). Lineage (NCBI taxonomy): Bacteria > Bacillati > Bacillota > Bacilli > Caryophanales > Fictibacillaceae > Fictibacillus > Fictibacillus sp. B-59209. The sequence continues at coordinate 16,614 of NZ_JARMMC010000017.1, forward strand.
CAACCGGAAGTGCAGATTGTATGGGCAGCCCGACAGTATCGGCTAATTCCTGGAACGTTGCACCTGTTCCGCCTTCTCCGCCGTCAATGGTAATAAAATCAGGGCCTTTTCCGCTTTCTTTCATGCAGGAAACCAAATTCTCCAGCGCATCCAAATCCCCGACAACAATTTTGATGCCGATGGGTTTTCCGGACACGTTTCTCATCTCTTCCACAAAGTGAAGTAGAGAAGAGACATTATCAAATTCTTTAAACCGATTAGGGCTGTTGATCGTTTTGCCAGGTTCCACGAGCCGGATTTTAGCAATCTCTTCTGTTACTTTTTCACCTTCAACGTGGCCTCCGCGTGTTTTTGCGCCTTGTGCGAGCTTCAGTTCAAATGCCTTAATTTCTTCCATTTCACTTTTTTTCTTAAACTCTTCCCATGAAAACTCTCCGTTCTTTTTTCTTACACCAAACAAGTCAGGACCGATCTGCAGGATGATATCCGGCTTGCCGGCCAGGTGATATTGAGAGAGTCCGCCTTCTCCTGTATTCATCCAGGTCCCTCCGGCAAGGCCTAGTCCTTTGGATAATGCGGTTATCGCATTTTCTCCCAATGCACCAAAACTCATGCCGGATTGTCCGATGAGGCCTTTGAGTTTGAAAGGCTGGCGGCAAGTATGTTCACCGAGGATGACGGCGTCTTCGTCTTGCAGGTATACGGGATTAATCAGCCGATCCTCGCTATGTTCCTTGCGGGCAAAGAGATTATCTCCGTCCAATTTATACACCTTGGTTTTTATCTTGCTGGCATTGTCCACTTTCATTTCTTCACGCAATTTGGGGAATAAGGTGTTGCGGATATAAAACCCTTCAGCAGTAAAATCCCTGAGTGAACCGAATCCTATTAATCTTTCTTTATATTTTCCTGCCTTTACAACATCCTCGAATTCTTTTCGGGAGAAGGGCTTGCCTTCATTATCGTTAAGAAACAAATACTGACGGAGCTCGGGACCGATTTTCTCGGTAAAATATCTCACCTTTCCGAGTACAGGGAAGTTTCTTAGGATCGAGTGCTGTTTTTGGCGGTCGTCTTTTAAGTATAAAAAGATGAAAAAGACGATGGGAATTACGAGAATGAAACCGATGAGTACGATTAATCCAATAACTAGATCAAAAATGGTTGTCATCACAATCCTCCTTAATGAATGGGGCTGGTGTACACTGAGGTTCTCACCTATTTCTTTTCCACCAACAAGTGAGATAGAAACCAGCAGGGTATAAAGTCCCGTTGGCAGGAAAAAACGCTTGTTTACAAGACTATATTAATGAAAATCAAAAGGTATGAAAGAACTGTCTTTCCAAAAGTATTCATAATTTACAAATAATTAAATTTCAGTATGTATTTACTTATTCTTTTGATCATCAGGCAGTTTTACCGACAAGCTGTATTTTCCAAATAAGGATAACCGATCAGGCACACAGATTGCCAAGGTCCAAAATGCGGATGGAAGCTGGCCTTTCTGCCTATGGATACAGCAGCAACTTTTCCATTACCACGGATGCATCCGGCAACGGACAGAAGGTAATGAATGTTCAATTAAACTCAGGTTCAACAGGAAATGCAAATTTGCGTTTGCGCCAAAGCAGTACCAATGTCTATACTGAGGCTGTAGCGGTAGGAAATGTAGCCGTCGAGCCGCTTCCTTAAGTTGATTGCATATGAGAAGTAAGCACCCTTTGAAGGTGTTTCTTCTTTTTTAATGGAAATCACACAATCAACCAGCCATAGAGGCACTTTTTAAGAGGAAAATGAATGATTTTGAGTAAATTTTCAAGTTGTGCTCCTTAGGCAGCTTGTTAAAAGGGGATTTTAGCTTTTTCAATTACTTTTGTAAGTGAAATTTGGTGCAGAAACTAGCTCTTTTACCCGCAAAATCGCTCTTTCAGATTTTTATTATCGAAAACTTAGAATTTATTATCGGAAAGCAGATTTTATTATCGAAACAGCCGATTTATTATTGAAAAGCCTTCTTTTATTATCGAACGGTTTATGTTCGACCCCATACGACAAAATCAGACTCATTTATTTCAAACGGCCGATCGAGCCGGGTCCCATAGAGAAAGCCGCCGGTATCTGTACCAGCGGCTTTCTCAAGTTAAGCATTGAAGTGGTGTCTAGTTCCAGCGCTTGTCGGACCTTAGCAGGCCGCTTTCGCTTTTTTAATTACTCTTCTTCTTTTCGGTTCTTAAACGCCTCGTTCGTTACGATATATGGATCGACTTCTGCTTTTTCTTTTCCTTGCTTAGCGGTCATGCTGCCTTCGGGAAAATTCCCGGGATGTCCTTTTTTCTTCTGTTCAAACTCTTTACCTCGAGACATAGTTGTTCTTCCTTTCTTTTGGCTGAAAATGGTGTTACCTAAAAATTATGTTCTGTTTGGCGAAGTTTTAAACCATACCGACAAGTTCAACAGTGACATCATTAAATAATCCGTTGCCGATGTAATTCCCATCCAGGTCGAATTGCCAGTCATGAGGTCCGGCTTCAATGTGTATAATGCCTGGCATGATATCCATCTTAATGGAAGTAATCAAAGAGACATCGATCTGGTCTTTCGTAAAATCATCCGCTACTTTATAGGCAATCTTCATTAAATGCTCATCTATAATATTTAAATCCTTCTCTTCAAAGGCCATCACAACATTCATCACCGTATATTCATAAATGTTCATCCGCTCATCCCCTTAAGCTTATTTAAAACTATCATTTCCAAAAAACTATGAAACTATTCATTTATACTAAAATTCATCTTTGAACGGTGCCAGGCACCGCTTTTTACATTCAGGTGCCTGGCACTAAATAAAAGGAGCGAGGAGAGAATGAATGATCAAAAACCATTTTTCGGCAGGAAAGAAATTGGGAAGCAATACATACGGAGAAAAGGCGTCTATGCCATTATCTTTGATGAACAGAGGGAAATGCTTGCCGTGATGAAAACGCCGAAGGGCTATTTTCTTGCAGGCGGAATGGAAGGAGAAGAGTCGTTAGAAGAATGCTTGCAGCGTGAAGCTCTTGAAGAGTTGGGGCATGATATTCTCATCAAGAAGTACATAGGAAATGCAGAAAAATATTACATCACTCAGCAGGACCAGACCCCAATGATTGCTGACAGTTATTTTTATCTCGCGGAGCTGGCGGAATGGATGCTCGATCCGATTGAAGAGGATCACGAGCTGGAGTGGATTCCTATTTCAGAAGCCCAGGAGCTTTTGCATCATGAGCATCAGGCATGGGCGGTCGCACAGGCTTTTGAGCCAAAATAAAAAGAGCCCAGCCGGCTCTTTTCATTTTACGCTTGGCATTTCTTTTACAACAATGACCGGTGTTATTTTCCGCAGTAAGCAATCATCCAGTTCACCTTGAGGAATAAGGCCGAGTGTCATGGCCGCTTCAATCTTTTGTTTGTCAGGCTGCTTCGTTATAATGATACAGTCCTGAAGGTTGAGTTCTTCGAGTTTTTGAACCGTTTTTTCCGTATGAAGACTTTCTGATTTACGGATCTGCCGCTGAAGTTTATAACTGCCATACAAAACTTCGCCTTTTTCACTTTCGCCGCACATATAATCAAAATGACTGTTAAATTTCTTCTTTAGTTCTGAAAGCTCGGCATCGATCGCTTTTGCCTGCTGGTTCAGCTCGTGAAAGCGGGAAACCATCTCTTCGGTAACTTGTCCACTTTTTGTTTTCACAGTTCTAAGCCCCCTCTTATTTCCTTACTTAATCCTATGGCGGGAGGGGAGGAGATAGTACTGTGTAGTATAATGAAAATAGGTTAAACACTCGCAGGAAAGGAGCCTTTACCTATGGATTTTGCATTTTTGATGGCGGAACAGCGCATCAAAGAGGCGATTGATAGGGAAGCCGCTGGAGTTAGAAGACCTGTCCTCTGTTCCTCCAGAATTTTATTATCAAGACCTAAATTATAAAAATCCTCAAAAATAAAGGAGAACACATATTAGTCATGTATAATATGTGCTCTCCTTTTTTCATGTCATGCGTTTTTTGATAAGGCGTGATGTATTATTTCCGCCAAAAATTCGTATATTCTGCTTTATCCTGAATATTAAATTCAATCATTTTCTCAAGCAATTCGTAATTTACCGGCTCATTCAACGGAATTCGAAACAAGCCTTTGGTAGCGCTGTAGCCAGCTTGTGCAATGTCATCGGCAAAGTGCGCAATGCCTACTTCTTCGGGTGAAACGCTCAAATGATGCTTCGCTGTGGAAAAGCCGATGATAAATGTGCCGTGATCGGAAAACATTGGCGTATTCCACTTGATTTGCGGTTCCAAATTTGGGAATTTATTAGCAACCCACGCCAAAATTTCCTCTGTTCGGTCGCGGTGGTCGGGGTTGTCGATACCTGCTAAATATTTTGCGAAAAATCCCATGACTTCCTCCTTCTATATTATGCTATTGCCGCCAAAAATTCGAATTCTCAGCCTTATCCTTGATATTAAATTCAATTATCTTCTCTAGCAATTCGTAATTAACTGGTTCAGTCCATTGAATTCGGGACAAGAGTGAAGAAGCGCTGTAGCCAGCTTGGGTGATTTACAGAAGCTGCACCTGTTATTATTTTTCTCCGTTTCAATTCTATATAACACCAAATCCTACTATGAAACCAATTGTAACATGATCCTAATCCTTTACCTTTTTAAAGTAACGCGCCCTAAACATAAAGAAAGATCACAATGCTTATTGAAGATTTGCGCCCGGCAAATAATACGGCGGCATCGTCTTCGTACGTTCATTCACTACGCTTACTTATATAATACAAAAAAAGCTGACCCGGAAGTACACGTAAAAGTGTCTTTCTGGCGTCAGCCTTTTTCTTTTAGAATTTATAGGTCCAAAACTGTTCTCTGTTGATGCGTTTTAACACTTCTGGAACTTTGTCTTTGTTTTCTTCCGCCATGGCGGCAATGATCCATTCGGTTTGGGAACGGTGGGCTTTAATCGCTTCAAGCTTTTGATCGGAAACGGAACTCACGTCATTGATCACATCGGGCTCACCGAGCATTTCATAGCAATCATTCGAGAATGCGACACAATGAACGTCCGGCCGCTGATCTTCAGGAAGCTGTTCAACCGCTCGGATGACAGCGGCCCCGGTAGCTTCATGGTCAGGATGGACGCTATAGCCGGGATAAAACGTAATGATGAGTGAAGGCTTCAGTTCATCGATCACGTTTCCGATTCGTGCAGCCAACGTTTTCGGATCTTCAAACTCAACCGTTTTATCCCGCAGCCCCCACATTCTTAAATCGTCGATGTTCAAGACATTAGCGGCTTGTTCCAGCTCTTTTTTTCTGATCTTTGGCAAGGATTCTCTGGTGGCAAACGGTGGATTCCCCATATTTCGCCCCATCTCGCCAAGAGTCAGGCAGACATAGGTGACTGGGACTCCCTTTTTTGTATTCATCGCAATGGTGCCTGAGACGCCGAAAGCTTCATCATCAGGATGTGGAAAAACGACTAAAACATGTTCGTGTGACATACGTTTACCTCCTATTCAAACGGATGAGGGCTGAGCTGAAGAGCGACGGCTAATTTACCTTCTGCATCGTGCCCTGCAAGCAGGAGCTGTCCGTCTTCGTTGACTTCCCAATGCGTCAAACCTTCAGCGTAAACCCACCCGATGTTAATTTTTAATCCTGCACGATAAGGAGATTTTTCTCCCGTAATCACTCCGCGCTCAAAATTTATTTTCGCGTTGCGTATATAAGCGCCCACTGAAAAAAAAGACTGATTAAAATGAGAGGCGTATGCTCCATTTGTTGTTTCCAAATGCAAATAAACGTCCCGGTTCAAGAATTGATCAATCTCATTTTGAACCGTTTCTGGTGTAATCGGCTGCAAGGTTTTCCCTCCTCAAAAAGCTTCATTTCAATCATTATACTTTAAGGATGGCAAAGCGTTAAATAAACTGCTTAGCAAAGAGATCGAAATACTAAGCATAAAAAAGAGGCATTAAAAAGTTTAATCCCTCTTTCAGCTTTCTATTTCTTTTTTTCATCCTTACGCACCACTTCTGTCGGATCAAAGCCTGGAGGTGATTTCAATTCATAGTGTGAAGTCAGTTCTTTTGCCAGTTCCACTTCCTGATTGTCGTGCACGATTTCATTTTTCGGAACTTGAGGAAGTTTGGCTTTGTTTTTATCACGTGCCGGCTGTTTATGGCTGTTGCCTCTGCCCATGGTTAACCCACCTTTTTCTTAAAATGATATGTGAGTAGAATCCCAAGTTCAGGATGTTTTTATTCAGGATAAATCTCATGAATAAAAAAAGAGCAAAACAAATGATGTCTGCTCTCTGTATGGTTTATTTAATTTTGGAGTTGCGGTATGCACTGTGGTCGGTCGGCCCGACATATTGATTCAGCGGGAACGAGTTGCGGATTGCTTCTGTAATAAAGTCTTTTGCAACGGCGATCGCTTCTTTTACTGATTTCCCCTTGGCTAATTCTGCAGCTACTGCAGAAGAATACGTACAGCCTGCTCCATGAGTATAGGTCGTATCGATTCGTTCAGATTCAAGAATATCGAAATTATCGCCATCAAACAAAACGTCGACTGCTTTTTCGTGAGCAAGCTTGCCGCCGCCTTTAACAATGACATATTTAGCGCCGGCAGACTGGATCTTTTGAGCGGCTTCCTTCATTTGATCAACAGTTGTAATCGGAGCCATTCCACTAAGCTGGGCAGCTTCAAAAAGGTTCGGCGTGACGACGGTGGCCTTCGGTACAAGAACATTCTGAAGCGTGTCTGCGAGTTCCGGCTGAAGCGGTTCTGCACCTTTACATACCATTACTGGGTCAACGACCACATTTTTTATATCATATTTATCAATAGCTTCTGCAGTGGCCTTAATAACATCAACAGAAGCAAGCATACCGGTTTTTACAGCATCCACTCCGATTCCTGCCAGAACGGTTTCAAGCTGTGCTTTGAACAAATCAAGAGGAAGTAAAAATACTTCATGGTACCAGTCTCTGTGAGGATCCTGGGCCACAACGACATTGATGGCTGTCATGCCGTAAACTCCGAGCTCCTGGAATGTCTTTAAATCCGCCTGAATACCAGCTCCGCCGCTTGTGTCAGAACCGGCAATGGTTAATGCTTTAAACTTACTCATTGTCCAATCTCCTTTTATGCCTGTCTTTTAAATTTCATCTATGTATTCTATTATAACAATGATTGCCAGCGAGACAAAATTCATGATTTCCTATAATATTCGTTTAACCTGACCTGAAAAAGTGAAAAGTAACAGCAGACAGATTTTCTTTGCTTCGTACGGTCAACCTATGTTTTACTATGTAACAAACAAATTAAATGAAGAAGGTGATCTCATGCTGAAAAAATTATTTGGTAAAAAAGAAAATGAAGCGCCTACAGAAGAAATCATTGTTTCACCATTAAACGGGGAGATCATAGGCCTAGAAGATGTGCCGGATCCTGTTTTCTCTGAAAAAATGATGGGTGATGGCATCGCGATTTTGCCGGAAGACGGTGAGCTGTTGTCTCCCGTTGATGGTGAAATCCTTCAGGTGTTCCCGACCAAGCATGCTGTCGGCATTAAAACAAAATCAGGAATGGAGATTCTTATTCATATCGGTCTTGAAACGGTCATGATGAAAGGGGAAGGCTTTACGTCTCTTGTTAAAGAAGGAGACCGTGTAAGAACGGGACAGCCGCTGATCTCGTTTAATGTTGATCTCGTCAAGGAAAAAGCGAAAAGCACCGTTACTCCAGTTATCATTACGAATGGTGATAAGGCAGGGGCGATTGAGAAGTTCCAAAGCGAACATGCCCAAGCCGGCACCACTAAGATTATGCAAATCAGTGACATTAAATAATAAAAGAGACCGATCAAAAGCATAAGAAACCTTTGATCGGTCTCTTTATTTTGGAGTAGAAACCTGCCGGCGCCCGTAAATTTACGTAATGCGCCCGTAAGCAAAAATTCCTTTAAACCAGCACATTGAAGTAGCGGGCTTCAGGGTGGGAGAAAACCAGAGCTGTGACGGAGGCTTCGGGCTCCATCATGAATCCTTCTGTCAGCTGAATGCCGATTTCTTCAGGCTGAAGAAGTTTGAACAGCTTTGCTTGATCTTCAAGATCCGGGCATGCTGGATAACCGAACGAGAAGCGCTGGCCTTGGTATCGCGCGGAAAAACGATCCTGCATCGAAAGGGTAACAGGGTCAGGGAACCCCCATTTATCCCTCATCTGGCGGTGAATGAGTTCAGCCAATCCTTCCGCAGTTTCAAGAGCAAGCGATTGAAGCGCAAAGCTTTCCAGGAAACGGCCTTCGGCTTTAAGCTGCTGAGCCCGTTCGCGGATGCCGCTTCCAGCAGTTACCGCAAAGAACCCGACATAATCCATTTCGCCGCTGCCGACGGGCTTGGCGTAGTCTGCCAAGCAGAGGTTCGGTTCTCTTGTCTGGCGTGGAAACTCAAACGTCTCAATGATATGGGATGTATCGTTTGGATCATAAATATAAAGTTTCTGCCCATCCGACTGTGAAGGGAAAAACTGATACAGTGCTGCTGGATCGATTAGTTTTTTCTCCTGGCTCTCCCGAAGCAGCTCATCGACGATTCCTTTTATTTCCAGTGCCCGTTCGTCTTTCTCGGCGAGCAGCCGTGAAACCTTTCCTTTCACTCCTAAATGGTGTCCGAGCAGCATCTGCAGATTAATGTACGGAACTACAGAAGAGAGCGGGAAAGACTTAAACACATGGCGTTCCGTATCTTTTGGAACAAATACTTTTAAACTCTGATTAACGGAAGGTCGAACTCTGACGGCCTCAGCAACAGCGGTGCCGGTACCTCCTCCGGACGGTGTGGCTTCTGTAACAGGCGCGGCAGGTGTTTTCGCCACAGGCTTTTCAAAAACTTCTCCTTTTTGAAGCTTGTTTGCAAGGCTCAATCCGTCCATCGCATCCTTGGCGTAAAGCACAGTCCCCTGATATTCCTGAGCAATCCGGTTTTCTGTAAACTTACGTGTCAAGGCGGCGCCTCCTACAAGAATTGGGACGGAAATACCCGACTCTCTCAGGTCGGAAGCGGTAAGCACCATTTGCTGAGCAGATTTTACAAGCAATCCTGAAAGGCCGACCACATCGGGCTTCTCCCTCTGAATGGCCTGAATCAGTTCTTGCGGCGTAACTTTAATTCCGAGATCCACCACTTCAAATCCATTATTGCCAAGGATAATATCTACAAGGTTTTTGCCGATATCATGGACGTCCCCTTTAACCGTGGCCAAAACGACCTTACCTTTCGTGCTGACCGCACCGCTGCTCTCCATATGGGGCTCGAGGTGGGCGACGGCAGCCTTCATCACTTCAGCGCTCTGGAGGACTTCAGCTACGATGAGCTGATTATCGTTAAAGAGCCGGCCGACTTCTTCCATCCCGGCCATAAGAGGTCCATTTATAATTTCCAAAGGCGCATCATACTGTGCCAGAGCAAGGTCAAGATCCGGAATGAGTCCTTCTTTCGTTCCTTCGACCACGTAAAAGGCGAGGCGCTCAGCAAGAGGCAGTTCCAAGACCGGAGTTTTTGCCTCCTTTTTCTTGCCTCGGTAGAACTCTGTAAAGGCTGCCAGATTCTCGTCGTTCGTCTCAAACAGCAAGGCTTTTGCCATCTCTACTTCCTTTTCTGGGATAGAAGCATAGCGTTCCAGCTTTTCAGTGTTGACGATCGCGTAGTCGAGCCCAGCCTGTGTACAGGCATATAGATATACCGCGTTTAAGATTTCCCGGCCGACCGGCGGGAGACCGAACGATACGTTGCTGATGCCAAGGATTGTCTGGCATTCAGGAAGTGTTTCTTTCAGCTTTCTCAAACTTTCCACTGTCGCATTGGCAGAACTGATGTATTGTTCATCTCCTGTTCCGACAGGGAAGACGAGAGGATCAAAAATAATATCGCTCGGAGAGATTCCGTATTTGTTCACAAGCAGATCGTAGGATCGTTTGGCGATCTCGAGCTTTCGGTCTGTTGTGACCCCCATGCCTTTTTCATCGATCGTACCGACAACAACGGCTGCTCCGTAACGGGAGATGATAGGGGCAACTTTCTCAAACCGCTCCTCGCCGTCTTCTAGGTTAATAGAGTTGATAATGGCTTTTCCCTGCGAGTATTTCAGGGCTATCTCCAGCACCTCGTCGTCCGTTGAATCAATAACAAGAGGCACTTTCACTTTTTTTACAGCTTCCTTAATAAAATTCTCCATATCCTGAAGCTCTTCACGGTCAGGATCCGCAAGGCAGATATCTATGACATGCGCGCCTTTCTTAACTTGCGCGCGGGCGATCTCTGCCGCTTCTTCAAACTTGCCTTCGGCGATCAGCCGCTTAAATTTTCGTGAACCGATAACATTGGTACGTTCGCCGACCATCAATGGGCGCATGGATGGATCATCATAGATCAGCGGCTCAATCCCCGACACGGCATGGGAATGGCTTTCTGGGACAGTACGCGGCTTCAGCGGTTTTAACGCTTCTGCGATGGCCCTTATATGGTCTGGTGTCGTGCCGCAGCAGCCGCCGGCGATGTTGAGCCAGCCTTCTGCGGCAAAGGCGCTGATTTTCTTTGCGAGAGTTTCTGGTGTTTCATGATAGTTCCCGTCTTCATCCGGGAGGCCGGCATTCGGATAACAGCTTACCGCTGAAAGAGACAGTGCGGATAAGGAGCGGATGTGGTCGGTCATAAATTCCGGCCCCGTTGCACAGTTGAGCCCTACAGCCAAAGGTTTCATGTGCTCAAGCGAGATGTAAAAGGCTTCAATCGATTGGCCGGCCAGTGTCGTACCCATCGGCTCAATCGTGCCTGACACCATGAGCGGGACTTCCTTTCCGACTGATTTAAACGCCCGTTTAATGCCGATAAAACCTGCTTTAACATTGAGCATATCCTGGCTGGTCTCGAGGAGAAGCAAATCAACCCCGCCGTCCAGAAGGCCTTTTGCCTGTTCTTCATAGGAAGAGGTCAGCCCTTCAAATGTTGCGCCTCCTGTAACGCTCAACGTTTTTGTTGTTGGTCCCATTGATCCGGCAACGAAGCGGGGCCAATCAGGAGTGGAGACCTTATCGGCAGCTTCCCGCGCGATCTCTGCTGCTATTTTGTTCGTTTCATATGCTTTATAGCCGAGGCCGTATTCGTCGAGCACAATATCAGTGGCCCCGAACGTATTGGTTTCAACGATATCAGCACCTGCTTCTAAATATTGCAAATGGACATCCAGAATTACATCAGGACGGGTAAAGTTCAGGTTTTCATTGCAGCCGTCCAGGTCTTCTCCGCCAAAGTCTTCGGCAGTCAGATTGGCTTGCTGGAGGATGGTGCCCATTGCCCCGTCCATGATCAGTATTTTATTCTTAAGCTGTTGTTGAAGGGTTTGATTAGACATTCTGAATCCTCCTTGTTTTTTTGCGGTCAATTTCGTAGGCATACTCCGTCAGTTCAGCCGTCAATTCATATCGCATGAATGGAGTGATCAGATAGAGGCCATTAAACAGTTCAGAAGCGGCATCTATCAGAGATTTTGAGATGGCAAGGCCTTCCCTTGCTGCGGAAACTGGGTCGTCTTTAAACTTCGCCATACGGTCACGCACATCGTCTGTCAGTTTGATGCCCGGCACCTCATAATGAAGAAAATCAGCATTGCGGCTTGAGGTGAGCGGCATAATCCCAACGTAGAAAGGAACCGGCAGATCTTTTACAGCTTCGTGGAACTCCAGCAGTTTCTCTTCAGAGTACACCGGCTGGCTGATAAAGTAGTCGGCGCCGCTTTCTATTTTTTTCTCTGCCCTCTGAACCGCTCTTTCCAGTGACTTCACATTTGGATTAAAGGCGGCACCGACGGTAAATTGCGTTTTTTGTCCCAAGTCTTTTCCGGAAAGTGAAACCCCTTCGTTAAACTGTTTGATCATTTTGATCAGTTCTATGGAGGTAACATCATAGACGCTTGAAGCTCCCGGAAAATCGCCTACCTTTGCCGGATCCCCGGTAATTGCCAAAATATCGTGAAGTCCGAGTGTATGCAGCCCCATGAGATGAGACTGCAGACCGATAATATTCCGGTCTCGGCAAGCGAGATGAACGATCGGCTGGACTCCAGTCCGTGCCTTAGCCAAAGAAGATAGGGAGGTATTGCAGATTCTTGGTGATGCCAACGAGTTGTCTGCAAGCGTAATGGCATCTGCCCCGGCTTCTTTCAATGCCTTTGCTCCTTCAAAAAAACGGGAGGTATCAAGCTTGCGGGGAGGATCAAGCTCAACGATGACCGATCGCCTTTCTTTTAGAATATCAGGCAGGGAAATCCCAGGTTTCTGCCTCGTTTCAACAACGGCAATAGGCTCTGGGCGCTGTCTGACTTCCTTTTCGGTAACAGGCTTCAGTCCATGAAGCTCTTCAGCGAAAGCCTCAATATGAGCAGGAGTTGTTCCGCAGCAGCCTCCGAGCAGGCGGATGCCTTGGTTTCTGAAAAGTGAAGCACTGTTCTTGAAATACTCCGCATCTCCTTCATACTGAAATTTTCCGTCCACATAGGAAGGAAGACTTGCATTCGGATAAGAGGAAAGATAGGCATGCTTGGGAATTTCCACTTCCTCAAGTGTCTTGATCATATGAAAGGGCCCAAGACGGCAATTCAGCCCTACGACATCCGCTCCTAAATCTTCAAGGCGTCTAATCGCTGTATTGATGGGTGTTCTGTCGTTTAGAATACCGACTTCCTGCAAAGAAATCTGCGAGATGATCGGAATGCTGGTCTGGCTGCGTGCAATTTCAAGAACGGTTTCCAATTCTTCCAAATCGTAAAAGGTCTCAAGAAGAAGGCCATCCACTCCTTCCAACAGAAGACAGTAGAGCTGTTCCCTAAAGCTTCTCTTTATTTCTTCAATCGTAAGTGAGCTTGGGCCCGTTCCACGGATTCCTCCGATGGTTCCCAGTACATACGCTTCATTGGCAGCTGCTTTTTTTGCAAGTCTTACAGCCGCACTATTCAGCTCTTTGACTTGCTCCTCCAATCCATATCTTTGCAGTTTAATATAGTTGGCGCTGTACGTATTGGTCTGAATGACATCTGCACCGGCCTGTATGTAAGCCTGGTGGATGGACTGAATCTGATCAGGGTGCGTCAGATTCAGCTGCTCAAAACAGCAATCCGTTCCATACGAGTAGAGAAGTGTTCCCATTGCCCCATCGGCAATCAAGATTTTGTCTTCAAGATCTTTCAATAATCCCATTATGCGGTCCTCCTGTTAGTTCGGTATCTTCCAGCGGCCCAATAAAATAAAAAAAGCCTTCTTAAAGAAGAAGACTTTGAAAGTTCGAGGTCATTCTTCTTATCTTCCAAGTTCGATTCGAACTTGTTGGACTTAGCACCTTTTCAGCTGCAGAGCTGAAGGTTGCTGAGGTGTCAACGGGCCATTCCCTTAACCTCTCTGGATAAGAAACCAAATAGCTATAAAATTAATTCTCTATACCTTACAATAATTGTTGGAAGATTTCAATAGCTTTTTCAAATGAAAAAAATGGTTGAGTTTTTATCAAAGGGGGACTCCTATAATGAAGAATAAGTATACCAACCTTGACGGGATACAAAACACACATACATTTAAAGATTTGCTGCGGTGGAGAAGAGAAAGGCGCGGCAACAAAAAAGATTTAGCTCAGCAGATTCCGCAAAGCCCGAAAAAGGAGATCAGCAGATTAAAAGAAAACCGGCAGCATCATTCCATCACATGGATCGGCCATTCTACTTTTCTCATTCAGATGGGCGGATGCAATATTCTGACCGATCCTGTCTGGGCAAAAAAGATGGGGCTGCAAAAGCGGCTGACTGATCCCGGAATTCCCATCAGCCACCTGCCAGAGATCGATCTCGTCCTCATCTCCCATGGCCACTACGACCACCTTGACTTTCCAAGTATTAAAAATCTGACAGGAGATATTTCCTTTTACGTGCCAGCAGGTTTGAAATCAATGTTTCAGAAAAAAGGATATGAGAAGGTATTCGAAGCTAATTGGTGGGATAACTTTTCTGAAAAGGGGCTGTCGCTCACGTTCGTCCCTGCTCAGCATTGGACCAGGAGGACGGCATTTGATATGAATACTTCTCACTGGGGAGGATGGGTCATTCAAGACATGAAGACAGGTGAAACACTTTATTTTGCAGGAGATACCGGGTATTTCAGAGGCTTTGAGGAGATTGGAGATCAATTTGAACTCGATACCGTTCTTATGCCGATAGGGTCTTATGAACCGGAGTGGTTTATGAAAATATCGCATATTAATCCTGAAGATGCTGTGAAAGCTTTTCAGGAAACAAAGGGAGCCTACTGTATTCCAATGCATTACGGAGCTTACAGGCTGGCGGATGATACAGGGCCTGAAGCCTTGGAGCGTTTGCATAAAGAATGGGGAAGAAAAGAACTGAAAGATCACAGGCTTAAGGTACTGTTGCTCGGGGAGACATGGTGGAAAAGTGGAAAGGAGCAGCCGCAATAGCCTGATTCCCGTTTTTCACCTTTAAGGGACATTTATCATACACTACACTAACACTTTTAAAGGTGGAGATAGCAATGGGGTGCATGGTTAATATTTACTATCTGAAGATAAATAGTCTGGCGAGCAACAGTTCATTGAATCTGGGATCAACCTTTCATAATAGCCATACAGCAAATACAAAATCTACAGGGGACAATAGTTCTGTAGGAGATCATTCACCAGCAGAAGCCATGATGAAAAACATGGTCTTTGATCCGGATGTTAATGATCAAAATGAATACGGAAATGCAGATACTTCGGTTGCAAACCAGCCTTAATGAAATGGAGCAATAAAAGAAGAAGGGGGGTCACCTCATGCCATATTTGTTTAATATTTTTAATATCAAAACGAATGGTGTGACCATGAACGGTAACATAGATATCGGCCCGACCGTCCATAACAGCCATACAGCCAATACAAAGTCAGTTGGTTCTACGATCTCTCTTGGAGACTTTTCTCCGTCAACTGGATTTATGGTGAACAGCAACATCGATCCGGATATCAGCGACCAAGGCCAGGTAGCGAACCCGTCCGCTCCAGTCACTAACCAGCCTTAACGTTCACCCGCCTGTTTTTACCGAAAGAGGGAGTCTGTCCAATCAGCTTTTTGTTCAAGCCATACACTGTAGGTAAAGAGCGAAAAGGATGGAACAGATTTGCGTTTTTCTTTCAGAATAGGAAAAATCATCACAAATGGTGTGACTCAAAATGGAAACATCGATATTGGAAGTACCGTCCAGAACAGCCATACAGCCAATACCAAATCGGTAGGGGCGGTTGTGGCGTTCGGTGACTGCTCAGATGCCTGCGCGTATATGATCAACTTCAACGAAGACAACGACGAAAATGATATGGGTCAAAGCGAAGGACAGGACGATCAGCAGAAATAATGAAGGAGCGCTTAATGGTAGCGCTCTTTTTCTTTGTCCGAGAAGGAGTTCTTTGCCCTAAAAAAGAAGCCTAGTGGTAGTGGTGGAGAATAATCTTTAAGGAGTTGCCATCGGATTTGAAAGAATACGCGCCGATCTCGTGAAAATACGATCCAATCTCAAAGAAATACAATCCAATCTCAATGAAATACGATCCGATCTCTGCAAAATACAGATAAAATGCAATGCACGTACTAGAAAGGAGCACGTAATGAAGTTAAATGAACTGAATAACAGGGTAAATGACATTATTAGCGGCCAAAATGGAGATTATGCTTACTGGATTGAAACGGAGGATGGCCACATTGAGTTTCAGGCAGATGAGGTATTCCCAGCCGCAAGCCTTATCAAGATACCCATTTTAATTGAAGCCTTTCGGCAGACAGAAGCAGGTCAAATCGATCTCGCTTCCCGTATTTCATTAAAACAGGAGGTAAGGGTTGGCGGTGCCGGGGTTCTCCAGCTTTTTTCTGATGAATCAGCTGTTACTGTAGCAGATATTCTCACGTTGATGATCACTGTTTCTGATAACATGGCAGCCAACATTATGATTGAAAAAACAGGCATGGAGAGAATTAATGATCTCCTGGCTGAATTGGGCTGCAGTCAGACAGTGCTCCAACGCAAGCTGATGGATTTCGAAGCTGTTAAGCAAGGAAAGAACAACTATACTTCCGCAAGAGATGTTATTCTTCAGCTGAAGGAGATTGACAGGGGAGGCAGGTTAAAGGACAAGAGCAGCCAAACCATACTTCATATTCTTCAAAATCAGCAGTTTCGCTATAAGCTTCCCGCCTATATGGATGAAGAAAAGATAACCATCGCGAATAAAACCGGAGAATTGGACGGAGTAGAGCACGACGCAGGCATTTTCACGTTTAAGAGAGAAAAGCTGTTTGCAGCGGTTCTAACGAAAAATTTACCGAGTGAAGCAGAAGGAAGACAAGCCCTGGCGCTTATTGGGAAAGCGTTGAATGACTATCTCTTGAATTATCAAAAAAATTAGAAAAAATTGTTTTTGGCTTCTTCGACAAAAAATGATAAAATTATGAATACTTAGTGAAAACGCATACATAAAAACAGAGGTGAACAGATGATTACGAATCAAAATGATCAAGGGCTCAAGCGAGGCATGAAAGCACGGCATTTATTTATGATCTCCCTGGGTGGTGTAATCGGAACCGGATTCTTTCTCGGTTCGGGAATGACCATTCATGATGCCGGTCCGGCAGGCGCGGTGATTTCTTATCTCGTTGGCGGATTTATCATGTACTTGACGATGCTCTGTCTTGGTGAGCTTTCAGTTGCTATGCCTGTATCCGGTTCTTTCCAAACATATACGACTAAATTTATCGGGCCTGGAACAGGTTTTGCCGTCGGATGGCTCTACTGGCTAGGATGGGCGGTTACCGTAGCCCTGGAATTTTTCTCAGCTTCAGCTTTAATGCAGAGATGGTTCCCTCATTCCGAACTTTGGATGTGGAGCTTAATTTTTGCAGGTATATTATTTTCTTTGAACGCACTCTCTGCGAAAGCTTTCGGAGAATCAGAATTTTGGTTTGCGAGCATAAAGGTTCTTGCCATTATTTTATTTATTATACTTGGCGGAGCGGTGATTTTTGGTCTGGTTGATATGAAAGGCGCCAGCTCAGCTCCAGGCTTCACAAATTTTGTTTCAGCGGGATGGTTTCCGAATGGATTCAGTGCTCTGTTTGTCACCATGATTGCTGTTAACTTCTCTTTCCAGGGAACCGAGCTGATTGGAATAGCTTCTGGAGAAAGTGAAAATCCTGAAAAAACCATTCCACGTTCCATTCGTCAAACGGTTTGGAGAACACTTTTCTTTTTTGTTCTTGCGATTGGTGTGCTTGCCGCATTAATGCCAATGTCTAAAGCAGGAAAAGTGGAAAGCCCGTTTGTCGTGGTCTTTGACAGCATCGGCATCCCGTATGCTGCGGATATTATGAACTTCGTTATCTTAACCGCGCTGCTGTCTGTTGCCAACTCAGGTTTGTATGCGGCAACTCGTATGCTCTACTCGCTTTCAAAAGAAGGAATGGCCAGTCCGGCTCTGGGAAGAGTAAACAAACGCGGTATTCCGATGAACGCGCTTTATATCACAATTGGCGTTGCCTTGCTTTCATTATTGTCTGCATTTAAAGCGGAAAAAACAGTGTTTGAATGGCTTCTGTCATTGGCAGGTTTGGGTGCGCAAGTGGGCTGGATTGCCATTACCGCTTCACAGTTCGCCTTTAGAAGAAAGTTCATCCGTGACGGAGGAAAGGTTGAGGATTTGAAGTTTAAGGTACCGTTGTTTCCAATCCTTCCGCTTTTCGCCACTACGCTGAACCTTGGTGTTTTGATCAGTATGGCCTTTGATCCTGCACAGCGTCTCGCTCTTTATTTAGGTGTTCCTTTCTTTATTGGCTGTTACCTGTATTATTACTTGGTCATTAAGAAAAGAGAAAAAACAGCAGCACTGCAGCGTAAAGCTATATAACGAAAAACAGCATCTCCATTACAGGGATGCTGTTTTTTTGTTTTCATTTTCCAATTATTGTTTTTCGGTTGACAGAATAAAGAAAGTCCATTACTATTGGTTATTGTACAACAACGCTTCAACGCATAAAAGCGTTTAAGTATTTAAGTAAAACAAAAGAGTATTGCATCAGGGAGAGGTCAAGCATGAACAGTAAAATCAAACCTTCAGGAGTCATCCTGTTATTTTTATTAATTGTAGCAACAATGTTTACAAGCCTTGTCGTTCTTAAGGTAGAACCCCATATTCCATTGTTTTTCTGTGTTATACTTACCGGTATTTTTGCCGTGTTCTGGGGAGCAGATTGGAAAACGATTGAGAAGGGGCTCATCTCAGGAGTAGTAAGCGGCATACAGCCGCTGCTGCTTCTGATCATGATCAGCTTTGTTATCGCAAGCTGGATGATGAGCGGAGCCGTTCCAACGCTTTTATTTTACGGCATGAATATCATTCAGCCCGAATGGTTCGCGCTGAGTGCTTTGTTTATTACCATATTGGTATCAACGTTTACGGGCAGCAGTTTTACGACCGCTAGTACGGTAGGAGTAGCTCTCATGGGAATTGCTCATGTGCTGAACGTGAATCCTGGCTTAGCTGCCGGAGCAATCGTGTGTGGTGCGTGTTTTGGAGATAAGATGTCACCGCTGTCTGATTCCACTAATCTGGCTTCGGGTACGGTAGGTGTCAATTTATTTGAACACATTCGCCATATGATGTGGACCACTGTACCTGCACTAATCATTACAGCAGTCATCTTTTTCTTTGCCGGTCATCAGCCGTCAGGAACGTCGATTGCACAGTTGTCTGAAATGAAAAAGACGTTGGGTGAACACTTTACCATTACACCGTTCACGCTTATTTCACCGTTAATCGTAATGGTGATGGCGTTCCGAAAGATGCCGATCATTCCAACGCTGCTTACAGGAGTGGTGACGGCTGTCCTCACGACCCTCTTCCTCAATCCGGCCTTTACGATCGCTCATATGATCAATGCGCTGGAAAATGGATTGAATATGAAGACAGGAAGCGATGCGGTTGATGCGATTGTAAACAAGGGCGGTCTTATCCCGATGATGTGGTCGGTTTCACTGATCATCATCGCCCTGTCACTAGGCGGACTTCTTCAGGAACTAGGAATTATCGATATCATGATTCGTTCATTTGAAAACTCGCTTAAGAAAACAGGCCATCTGATTGCAGCAACGGCTGCGTCAGGGCTGGGAGTGAACCTTTTGACAGGGGAAATGTATCTTTCTATCATTCTGCCGGGGCAGGCCTTTAAAAAGCATTATGAAAAAAACGGAGTCCCGTTAATAAATCTTACAAGAACGATGGAGGATGCGGGTACACTGATCAATCCTCTCGTTCCGTGGAGTGTGAGCGGTGCCTTTTTTGCAGCTACCCTCGGAGTATCTGCTCTTGATTACATCCCGTTCGCCTTTTTACTGTACTTGTCACCGCTGTTTACCCTGTTTTACGGGTACACAGGAATTGGATTAGCCAAGAAAAAAGGGCATGCAGAAACACTATCTAAAGCTTCATAAAAAAGTTGCATCAGGATATCCTCCTGATGCTTTTTTTATTTGGGTGAATGCAGGCTTCCTTTTGTTCATATGATGAAACGATAGATGTAAAATAAGCAGATCTTTAGGAAGAAGGGAGGCGGGAGTGATGAAACAGGTTCGGGGTCAGAAAGTCTTTTTATCTGATGCTGTGCTGTCATCCCTGATCTACACTCACTATGGATTGACGGTTCAGTCCATTGAGCGCGTACTCGCCATTCCAAAGGTGCATACAGATCAAGGGATCTTTGGTTTTAAGAATGCCAATGAACTCAATGATCTGCCGTTTGTCGCCCATTGTATAGAGTGGATGAAACAAAACCATTTTTCTTTTATTCCGAGCGTCCTGCCTTGTCATAATGGACAGGTATATTTTGAACATGAGAATGAACTGTACTATATGGAAGAGTGGGCGAAGGGAAGGGATATCCTGTTTGCTGACCTTTCATTGTGTGAGAGGATAGGGGCAGCACTCGCTCATTTTCACCATGCAGCTGATGGGGCGGTACCCCCGCCGGACAGCTCCCGGATGGAGTACGGCAGCCGGGTCCATAAACTGAATGGTGTTTATCAGGATATTCAAAAATGGAAGACAGAATATAAGCCTGTCCCGGAATGGACCTTCGAGCCGTGGATGCTGGATGTGCTTGAAACCAGATGCAGGCTGGCCTATTCTTATATCCACCGCCTTGAAGAAGAGCATGGAGAAGTGAAAGGAGCGCTATGCCACGGCAGTCTTCATCAAAGGAACATCCTGCTGGATAGGGATCAAAAGATTTATTTCATTGATGTGGAATCTTTGGTTTTTGCTGAACGGCCTTATGATCTGGCATCGTTCATCCATTATTATGCACCGTCCTACAATTGGAATCCTGCAATGATCCACCGGTTTATTAAAGGATATCAGAAACATTCCGTCCAGTCTCTCTCGTTTAATGAATGGAAGTTTTTATTCTCCTTTCTTGCTTTTCCGAGGAGAGTTGAAAGCTGGTGCTATCGCCATTTCGGGAGCCAAACACCTTCAGAATCAACTTATTTTAAACTTCTGGGCATCCTTGTTCACGATCAGCCAAAGGAAAGCCTGTTTACACAGTTTCATCCAGAAACTTTTGAGTCATCATTTCATTTGTTTCATGAAATGGTAAAGGGGAGGATGGGGTGAGAAGGCAAGCTATTGCAAGAGGCTGTTCGAAGCCTTTTTATTTTATTCTTTTCGCGCTGGTTTTTTGCGGGGCCTTTCTTGTTTTTTCCGTCTTTATTCATACACATCTGCTAAAAGAGTTCGACCGGTGGACGATGGCTGCAGTCTTATCGTTACGCACACCCAAATGGACGTCATTCTTTTTATTTATTCAGCAGCTGGGGTATAGGAAGGTCATCTTCCCGATGATTACTGTCATGGGGCTGTATCTTACGTTGTTTAAAAAGTTCAATGAATGCTTGTTTCTCTTTTCTACAGCGGCAGGGGCTTTTATTTTGAACGGATGGCTAAAGGCATGTTTTCACCGGACCCGGCCTTCTGTTCAGCCTTTAATTACAGAAAATGGATTCGGCTATCCGAGCAGACACACCATGCTGGCCCTTGCCCTTTACGGAAGCATCAGCTTTCTATTGTGGAGAAAATTACAGGGGGAAGGCACTCATTTGGCAAAAAAGCTGCTTTCTTTAACAATTGGAGTGGTGGTGCTGGTTGGACTCAGTATGATTTATCTTGGAGTCCACTATCCGACAGATATTTTCGGGGGTCTGCTAGCTGGAGCGGCCTGGCTCTGTTTATGCTGTGCATGGTATCTGCACATAAAAGAATAACGGCTTAGTAGGCATTGGCATAAGCAAACAGCGCCTGTTTGGACATACAATACAAAGGAGAACTGCAAGGAAACCAGGAATTAAACGGTTAAATCTCATGAAAGGAGCCATCAGCAGAGAATGAGCCATGGTCATAACCCTCAGAATAAAATGGATTACTACTACCAGCACTATCAATACCATGCAGAGATGTGTAAATATTATTATCAGCTCATGTTTGGCGAACAGAAAGAAACAGCAGAATATATGCTGCCTCCCAATATTGAGGTAAAAGAAAAATGGAAAACAAAAACATCCTATGAAAAGACCTATGCCCCGATTCAAAACCTGTCTGATCCGGATCAGCAGAAAGAATGATGACGTATGACGATTATATATCTGCCCTGCTGATCTGGTGTGTTCAACTAAAAAGGGATGCCAGGATGGCTGCACAAGGGTGCCGTTTATTTCGAAACAGAGAGATGATAAAGGTCTATGAAAACCGGATTAGCTCCTTTATCAGCGGACTCTATAGACTTCAGGAACTGAAAACAGCCCTTAAAATGAAAGAAATAGAGTCTGAAGCATGCTCTATATATCGGGAAGGATGCCGGATCTGGCGGGTACTCGGAAAAAGCGCTCTGTAAAAGGGCTGTTTTTTTTGCTTTTTGCAAGGAGATTTTCTTTTTCCATTTTCAGCATTGAAAGTGCTTTCATGCGGTGGTATAGTAATTGTAATAAGTTTACGAAAACGTTTACGTAGAAAGAAGGCTGTAAATGTCTTACACGATTAAAGATGTGGCAAAAAAGGCTAATGTCTCGGTTGCTACGGTTTCCAGAATCCTGAACAATCTTCCAGGCTACTCAGTGAAAACAAAGGAAAAGGTGCTTCAGGTTATCGCGGAAATGGGGTATCAGCCCAATGCGATCGCAAGAGGTTTAATCAATAAAAAGACAAAGACGCTGGGTGTGCTGCTGCCGGCTGTTTCGGACACCTTCGCTTCCGTCGTGCTGAGCGGCATAGAAGATATGGCTCATGATCTTGATTACAGCGTAATGGTCTGCAATACGGATAAAGACGGAATTCGAACAATGAAATATTTGCAGGCACTGCGGGAAAAACAGGTGGACGGTATCATTTTTATCAGTGAATTTTTTAAGGATGAGTACTATAACGCCATTACAGCTATGAAACTTCCAATCGTGCTCGTATCGACCAAGTCTCCATACGACATTCCATTTATCAAAGTGGATGATGAGAAGGCAGTATTTGATGGGGTGACCTATCTCCTCGACAGGGGCCACCGCTCCATCGGGATGATCGCCGGAACAAAAGGCGATACGATCGCTACCATACCGAGGATTGAAGGCTACAAAAAGGCACTAAAAGAACAGAACATTGCATTTGAAACAAAGAAGGTCGTCTATGGTGACTTTGGTTTTGACAGCGGCATTAAAGCGGCAGAAGAGCTTTTAAATCATAACAAGGATGTAACAGCTATTTTCTGTTCCAGCGATGAAATGGCTGCTGGTGCTCTGTCTTACCTGTACCGAATGTCAATCCGTGTTCCGGATGAGATTTCACTGGTCGGCTATGACAATACGAAAGTGGCAGAGATGGCCATACCGCCTCTGACTACAGTGGGACAGCCGCTCTATGAAATGGGGAAAAACTCCGTACGCATACTTCTTGAAGGGGAAGAAGGCAAATCGAAAAGCATCTTTATGCCCCATAAAATTGCAGAAAGAGAAAGTGTTAAATCGATCGATAAATCAACAAGAGAGTAAACGAGGGTTTACTCTTTCTTTTACCCGTTTTACGTAAACGTTTACTTAAAAACGAGGTGGAATCAGATGAAAAAAATGATGGTGATCGTGAGCGCTTTTTCTCTTTCCGTCTCACTCCTAACGTGCTGCTCCAGCAAAGAATCAGACTATGGATCAGCGGTGTGACCCGCGGAGCTGTTAAAAAAATAGAAAGAAAAGATGGAGTGGATTTTCATGAAAAAAACATGGTGGAAAGAAAGTACGGTCTATCAGATTTATCCAAGGAGCTTTAATGATTAGAACTGCGATGGAATCGGGGACATCAAGGAATCATTGAAAAACTGGACTATTTCAGCTTCGCAAAGAAAATGAGATTATCGTGTATGGGAACTATTACATTATCTTGGAAGAACATCCTCAAATCTATTCGTATATGAGGACTCTTGGTGAGGAGAAGGTGGTTGTGATTCTTAACTTCTCTGGAGAGCAACCGAAGTTTGAAATGCCGGAGCATGTGGAGTTTGCAGCACATGAATTGGTGATCATCAACTATGAGGTGAATGCTGAGGAGAAGATTCAATCCATTGAGCTAAAACCATATGAAGCACGCGTTTACCGTTTATTGAAATAATGTTAGGAAGCTGACTCTTGCACGCCGTTCATTCGGTTATGCAGGTCAGCTTTTTTTTGCTGGAGGCGGATCGGGTGATACAGTTTAGTTTACATAATGGCCGTTTGGCGGGTAAAGTTGTAATTTTGGCTGGTATTTTATGATTTTGGACAGTATTTTCTTCATTTTGGCTGGTAAATTGTTCATTTCCGATTGTAAATGAAAAACCAGCGGCTGTTCCTTACCTTTGGACAGGCTATTTAGCATAAAAAAGCTCCGATTTCCCAAATAACAGCGTTTTTACAAGAAAAACAGAGGGAAATCAGAGCGAAAAAGACTAATTACTTCCTTTATTTTACGTAATCAGACGCTTGTCGGGTCATAACGGTCCCTTCAGTATTTCTTTTAAAACCTTCCAATGTCCTCTGTGTTCATGTTGAGGCCGGGCATGCCGGGAACCCAGTTTGCCGGAATACTGGTTTGAGAGTGTTCACCATATTGGAGGGCTTGAATAAGCCGCAGAATTTCGTAGGCGTTCCGTCCGACCTCGGAAGGATAGATGAGTTTGCTGGCAATATAACCATCGGGGCCGACGATGATTGTAGCCCTTACTGCGGCACCGCTGTGGGCGTCCAATACTCTATAGGCGCGGCTGATGAGGTGGTTTCGGTCGCTGACCAGCGGATATTGGACCTTCCCAGCAAGAGGTGAGACTTCTTTAAATACTTTATGAGAAAACACGCTGTCCGTACTGATGCCGAGCACTTCAGTGTTCAGTTTCTTGAGCTCACCGTATAAAGCGGCGACCGCCGCTAGTTCTGTCGGTCAGACAAAGGTGAAATCACTGCCGTAAAAAAACAAAATTACCCATTTGCCGTGAAAATCTTCCAGGCGAACATCCTTGATCTCCCCGTCTTGAATCGATGGTGCGGTAAATACGGGAGCGATATCGCCAAGCCCCGAACAATAAGGCTGAGGACCGCAGGTGTTGAACTGTTCTACGGATGGTTTTGGGTAAGGCTGATCCCCATCATTGGGCATGCTCATTCCAATCCCTCCTTTCCGTATAGGTGTATGCTGTGTCTATCTATCGTATGAAGAGAAGGAAGAGAAGTGTTTTTTATCGATTGTCTTTCAAATAGAAAGGAAACTGGTAAAATTAAGGGTATGAGCAAAATGGGAAGATAAAGGCGGAGAAGTAAATGATAAATGAATCGTATCCGAGAACTCGGACTTCTTTAAGGGAAGATTTTAAGCAATTGGGACTGAAAAAAGGAATGACCGTGATCGTTCATTCTTCTTTACGCAAGATCGGATGGGTTTGCGGTGGGCCTGTAGCAGTCGTTCAGGCATTAATGGATGTCATAACAGAGGAAGGTAATCTGGTGATGCCCACCCAGTCCGTGGATTATTCTGATCCTTCCGAATGGGAAAACCCGCCGGTACCTCAGGATTGGTGGCAAACGATCCGTGACGAAATGCCAGCCTATGAACCTTCCATTACTCCAACGTTTTCGATGGGGGCCATTGTGGATGCCTTCCGGTCGTTTCCCGGTGTCATAAGAAGCGGACATCCGACCGTTTCCTTTGCGGCTTGGGGGAAAGACAAAGAATTACTTATGGAAAATCACGCATTAGATGAAGGGTTTGGTGAAAGTTCCCCCCTGGCAGGAATCTATAACCGTGATGGTTATGTTCTGCTGATTGGTGTCGGCTATGGCAGCAATACATCGATGCATCTGGCCGAATACCGCATTCCCGGACAAAAGGGATTGGAAACGGGGAGCCCTGTTATGGAATCAGGACAAAGAGTTTGGAAGACTTATAAAAAAATAGAAACCAGGGAAGAACTGTTTGACCAGATCGGCTATGAATTTGAGAGTCATCACGGCTCTGAGGTTAATAAAGGACTTGCAGGGTCTGCTGAAACCCGTCTGATTCGGCAAAAGCCACTCGTGGACTTTACGGAAAAATGGTTTTTAGAGAGCCTTAAATCATAAATAACCATGTAAAAAACAACCGGAGGTGTCTCCGGTTGTTTTTTTTATCTGCCGCCGCAGCCGCATCCTCCGCCGCCTTGAGGCGGTTTTATATACTGCTGAGGGTATGCAGGATTCTGTATAGGATAGCCTCCGTAAACACCTTGGCCATAACCCGGGGCCATACCAGGATAACCTGCTCCCATATATCCGCCCTGGCCGTAAGCTTGGCCAGGGTAACCAGGATAGCCTGGCTGTCCATAGCCCATTCCAGGCTGCATGCCGTACTGCGGATACTGTCCGTACCCGTAAGGATTCATCTGGCGCATGAAATCGTTCCAATCTATTTAAATTTTATTTCTGTAGTTACAGCATATGTAGGTCTGGCAAGAGTGTACAAGATATTCAACCTATTAAAATGTAATTTATTTTATGTAAGGATGAGTAAGCTGGGGATGATAAAAGCCGGTGGATTTTGCAGGTATGAAGAGCTTGGATTTTAGTTAGGCTCATTTATTTCGGGTTAGGCTCAATTCCTGATCAGTTTGGCTCAATTATCTCTGTCTTTCGCTCAATTATGTCTTCCTACCGCTCTTTTATGAAAAAAGAACCCTCCCGGATCTCCTTCCACTGTAAAAAAACCTAAAAAGCAGAGGGGCACAAGCGCAATCTCGCGGATTCCCTCTGCTTTTCAGATGGCGGTTCAATCACAATTGTTATCCTTCAATTTCAGGCTGAATATCAATATAGTGTGCAGAAGGCTTTCTTTTCTTAACACGGATTTTTAAGACACCGTTCCCGTACGTGGCTCGAACGTCTTCCTGTTTTACAGCAAAAGGCAGCGGGACAAGTCGCTCGACTCGTTTATTCGCCTGTTTGTATTGAGTGATATTGTTTTTATCATCGGCAAAGCGATTGGATTCAGAAGCAAATGCAATAATTTTAAGTGCGCGTTCCAGCACCTCGATTTGAATTTGGCTTTGATCATAGTTTTCGAGGTTGGCGTAGGCGATAAACTCATTTTTGGTCTCCTGAATCTCTAATGGGAACGATAAATGGTCAACCATTGTCTGGTAATGCTCAAAGCTTTTATCAATGAATTGTTCTAAAGATTTTACCCACGTTCCCAATGACTTCTCATTAAAGAATGGCATGATGGGTCCGCCATTTTCAGGCATGATTTACCCCTCCTTATTCAGTAAATTAGGCGTTGCCGGCAACGTTCGAATCAACAGCATCTGTATCTAATGTGTTGGTTGAACTGATAAATGTAACGGTTTGCAGGAAATTGCCTGTATTTCCGCCTCCAGAGCCGCTATACCCTTTGCTTGTGCTTTTAGGGTTAATGACAAGGGTGTCACCAAAGTTAACTACTCCATCGGCTTGCACAGAGGAAATGGTTACAGGCCCCACGATCAGTGATGGCAAGAGAACGAACCTCCCTTTTAGAAGTACCGTATAGATTGCATGCTGCTCTTATTAATGTATGTGCAAATTCTTAAAGGGTGAGCAGATAAGAGGGTGAACACCTAGGAAAAAGTGACATATGATATGAGGAGACTGTTGGCAGGGGGTGGTTTGAAGTGCCTGGAATCGTAGGGAGTATAAATATTGCCTCTGTATCGAGCAGCTCCATTGTCCATATCGGGGATGTTCAGGCCATCAATCCTATCAGCAATGCGAAGACCTTTGCAGGCGCAGGGTCGTTTAACACGGGCGATAACATAAGGACGAACACGGGCTACAACCTTACAAATACGTACGATATGGATCAGTTCGATAATACGAATATTGCAAATAACTAGAAGTGTTGATTTTAAAAGCAAATTTACAGCAGATCCGGCATAAAACTAAGTAAGGAGATGATGTTATGTCGGATAGCTATAATCAATACTATTATATCCAGCAGATGCAGGGGCAGCTTCAATGCCTGCAAGATAAAGTATGTGAACTGGAAAAGCAGATTGAAGAATTGACCAAGGATATGAAGAAAGTAAAAGACCAGCCGACCACACAAATCCAATATTCTTTTGATCAGCTGAAAATTGAGAGGCTTGACGGAACGCTGAACATTGGGCTGAGCTCTGAAAGTGACGGCAAAAACATGGTGGATGATTTTACAGTGGGCGGAGAATCCATCGCAGTTGGCGGCAGTAAACCACCCCCGGGCGCCATGAGTTCAAGCCGGGAATATACAGCAATCATGGCAAACCTTGAAGAATATATGAACATTGAGGCACCGGAAGACATAACCAAAATAGAAGAGGAACAAGAACATAAACTGGATGAATCTTATCGTGAACTGATTTTGAATGATATCCGGACACAGCTTCCGGGCAGGCTGGAGCATTACCTTCAAAAATATCCTCCCCATAACCAAGAGGGCATATTGCTCGTTGAGAATAAAGTGAAAGGTGATGTGTACAAAGGAATTGAGCATTTCATCTTAAGCTTAAAGAACAATAACATCGGGGGTGAGAACCATGAGATTCCAGGTGATCAATCATGAACTGTCTGTGGGCTCTCTTAAAATTGTAGGGGTGAGTATCTCTTCGCTCGTTTTGGTTGGCGATGCCGGGCATATTTGTCTGGCTTCCATATTTGATACACCACCGGAAGCCCTGGTGGTCGGAACCTCACTCGTTCCTCTAGCACTATAATATGATACCGAGAACATCGGAGGTCAATCATATTCACATCCGTTCAATGTTATTTTCATCAATCGTAAATATCGGGGATACTGACCAGTTTGCTGCCTTTTCACAGGCACTGGCCATCCAGAAGTATGAGCCGACTTTTGATTTGGCGTTAAGCGGACTCATTAATTTTCCGAACTACCAGGCGTTTACTATACCGCGCCCAAGGCCTACGCCGCCGAAAGAAGTCACTATGGAATCATATAATGATCCTGCCTATATCCGAGTAGGGGTTATTGATATTTTGGGTATATCAACAGCTGCCATGCTTCATATTGGAGGTATTCAAAACATCGACCTCGAGTCGAGGGTTAAGCATATAAGGGATTATCGAACCAATCCCGATCCGAAAAACCTGGCGATCGTTCCAGTATCACCGGTATCAAGGCACAAGCAAGACCATGGACAAATGAGGGAGGAATAATCTTGAATCTGTTTGTTAACCAGACCATTACCATCTATCAGTTAAAGGTACAGGGGATTCAGAATTCATCCGTCATGCAAATCGGCAGTGCGGGCATGATCCGGCCTGTTTCTAACTTGTACAATACAGGAGGCTTCACCGGGGAAGCTCCTCCGCTTGCCGCGGTCCCAGCTGTCGAACTCCCTGCACCTTCATAAATGTTTACAGCTAATAAACAAAGAAAGGAGGGATACCATTGGATTCATGGAAACAGATGATGGAGTGGAAGAAGTTTGCTGATCAGTACCTTGGCCAAAATTTCTTTTCTCCTTACCAGCAGCAGGAAGACACACAGAGGGAGCAACAGCAGTCCCAGCCGCAAGAAGAGCGGGGATTTCCGGCTGTTAATATTTATGAATCTGAGAATGAGCTCTTATGCATTGCTGCCATTCCAGGCCTTGAGAAAGCGGAAGATGTGGATGTGTATGTGGATGACAGGAGCGTTCATATCAAAGGGAAAACCAACTTGATCGGAGGAAAATATAGAATAGCCAAGGAAGAGTTCGGTTCAGGAGCCTTTAGCAGAGAAGTGGAACTGCCGTATCGGGTCCGCAGTGACGCCATTCATGCGACGTATAAGAAAGGATTCTTGTACATTAAGCTTTATCGGCTCCCCGCTGATCGTCAAAAACCAAAAAAAGTAGACATCCGAAGATTTGATGATTGACCGATTGACATTTTTGGGAAATTCGACTAAACTGATGGTGATAAAACTAGAAAGGAACAGGTGTATCGTCCAATGCGTAACTAACTCCTATTTTAATTGAACTTTATATTCATTTTTGAATCTAAACTTCGGATAGGATTAGTTTGCCCATTTTTCATACCTGTTTTTTTTACGTGATACCCGGTTTTACGGGACAGGTATCGTTATTTTTGTGCGAATTTTTCCTCTCTGATCAAAACAGGGAGGTTTTTTTATGCTTTTATTAGAAGCCGTAAATATTGAAAAGTCATACAGTGACCGCTTGATTATAAAACTCTCAGAACCGCTGAAAATCAACAGAGGGGACAGGATTGGCATCGTAGGATTGAACGGAGCCGGAAAATCAACGCTGATGAACATTTTAGCAAAGGAAGAAGCTGCAGAAACAGGCAGTGTTCATGTCTTTGGAAGAATTTCTTCAGTTTTGCAATTTGGAGATGAGCTGGAAGAGAGCCCTTCGGAAGCTTTGCAAAGAATCTGGGGAATTCAGGACAAGGAATGGCTGACCATGAGTGGAGGCGAGAAAACACGGTTGAAAATTGCCTCCGCCCTGCAGCAGAACCCTGACCTTTTATTTCTGGATGAACCGACAAGCCATCTGGATCTGCAGGGAATTCAGCAGCTGGAGAATGAATTGAAGAGCTTTCCTGGGGGCGTTGTGCTGATTTCGCATGACCGGGCGTTTCTTGATGAAATCTGCTCGAAGATTCTGGAGATCGAAAATACAGTTCCAGCCTTCTATTCAGGAAACTACTCAGCATACCGTAAACAAAAAGAACATGAGCGAACCCGTCAATTTTTTGAGTATGGGGAGTATACGAAAGAAAAGCAAAGACTGCTTGAAGCTGCACGGGAAAAGACACAAAAAGTAAAGAGCATGAAGAAAAAGCCAAGCCGGATGAGCTATAAAGAAGCCAATCTCGGCAGGGGAAGGGTTAAAAGCAAGCAAGCGGCGATGATGAAGAACGTCAAAGCGATGGAAAAACGGGTAGAACAGCTGGAGAAAAAGGAAAAGCCGAGAGAAACGGAAGCCGTTCAGTTTGATATCCAGCAATTTACGCCAGTGCATGCTAAACAGGCGATCCAGGTAAAAGACGCTTCAAGGTCTTTTGGAGACCAGTTATTGTTTGCTGGCATTTCATTTATTGTAAAGACCGGGAGCAGAACAGCCCTTATTGGTCCAAACGGCTGCGGAAAGTCCACCCTGATCAGCATGATCCAATCTGCACACCCGTCAGTATCTTTGTCAAAGGCCTTGAAGATTGGATATTTTAATCAGCAGCTCAACATCCTGAATGAAGATCTTTCTATTCTGGAGAACGTTTCTGAAAATAGCCCGTATTCCGAGGAATTCATTCGGACTGTACTCGCACGGCTGTTATTTAAAAGAGAAGATGTTCACAAAAAGGTAAGTGTGCTGAGCGGGGGGGAACGGGTAAAAACAGCATTGACGAAGGTTTTTCTTGGAGATTATAATCTTCTGCTGCTCGATGAGCCGACGAATTATCTGGACGTTTTTACCAGAGAGGCGCTGGAAACGGTTTTAAAAGCTTATCCGGGCACCATCTTGTTCTCGACACATGACCGCCACCTTATGAATGCATTGGCAGATCATGTCCTTGTCTTTCAGGATCATCAGAGTGCGTTATTTTCGGAAGGGAATTATGATGCTTTTCAGCAGCGGGCTCTAAAGCCGGATAAAGCTCCATCGATCAACCAAGGTGAACTATTGGCTCTGGAACTGGAGCTTGCTGATATTGTGGGGCGCTTGTCCATACCGCGGAAAGGCGACCAAAAAGAGGTACTTGAAGAACGGTATAACGAGCTCATCAAAACTATGAATGAATTGAGAAAGATAACTTAATACGAAAAAAGGGGCTGTCCAAGAAGTCTGTAAGCTGTTGATTTCCGTTCCAGGCTGCTCGCTTTCCGCGGGGCGTGCGGTGAGCCTCTTGGTGCAAGCACCGGCGGGAGTCTCACCTGTCACGTTACTCCCTCAGGACAAGGAAAGCTTCGGCAGCNNNNTCAATTTTCGACTTTCTGGACCGCCCCTTTTCAGATTTTTTTTTACTTGTTTTCTTCATCCTGTCTTATTGGGGGTTCTTCTGCATCACCGATTTCAGTTGAATAACTTATCTGTTTTAAGTCGTATTCATGAGCGACAGAACCGCCAGCCATGCCTTCGTTAATCATCCGGTCGATATCAAGGTAGAGTTGTTTTCGGCCTTCATAATCTGTTTCTTTTTCTGACATAAC
This sequence comes from Fictibacillus sp. B-59209, assembly GCF_036216745.1. Taxonomy (NCBI): domain Bacteria; kingdom Bacillati; phylum Bacillota; class Bacilli; order Caryophanales; family Fictibacillaceae; genus Fictibacillus; species Fictibacillus sp. B-59209. The sequence continues at coordinate 48,518 of NZ_JARMMC010000017.1, forward strand.
GACATGATCCCTCCTTTTTCAATAGTCTGCCCCAATTTGCGGAAAACGAGCTTAGAAAAAAACGATAAAGGGTATAGAAGACTATTAATTGTAACTTTGAGGAGGAGCATCACATGGATTACAGCCAGGTTGTCGAGAGGTACTTTTTTCTGATTCGAAAAAGACACCTGAAAGGCGCTTTGAACATGAAAGAGTATAATAAGAAAGTGGAACTGATTAATTTATGGTTTATTCGTCATACATTGCGTTCCGGTCTCGCAAAAAAGGGAGCGCAGTAAGACTCATTCATATAGGGATACATATGGAAGCTTCCGATTATTAATTTCGGAAGTTTTTTTATAAACAGGAAAACAAGAGGAGAATGAAGTATTCTTAAAGTGAAACTTAATAAGTCATCTGCCGTATAAGAGGCAGTAAATTTTTTACATACTTTAGGAGGAAGACAAAATGAACAATCATGAGATCGATTATAAGATTCATGGAGATGACATGCAGTTTGTTGAGGTGGAACTTGATCCGAGTGAAACCGTGGTCGCTGAGGCAGGCGCCTTGATGATGATGGAAGACGGCATCAGCTTGGAAACCATTTTTGGAGACGGATCAAGCCAAGGTTCCGGATTGATGGGCAAGCTGTTTAATGCCGGAAAAAGAATGCTGACAGGGGAAAGCCTGTTTATGACAACCTTTACGAACGATGCTTCAGGCAAAAAACATGTTTCCTTTGCTTCACCTTATCCAGGTAAAATCATTCCGATGGATTTGAGTGAACACGGAGGTAAGATCATTTGCCAGAAGGATGCTTTTTTGGCTGCCGCAAAAGGTGTCTCGGTAGGAATTGAACTCCAGCGAAAACTTGGAACAGGGTTCTTCGGCGGTGAAGGATTTATCATGCAGAAGCTGGAAGGCGATGGAATGGCTTTCGTTCATGCCGGCGGAACCATTCATGAAAAAACACTGGAGCCTGGAGAAGTGCTGCGTGTGGATACAGGCTGTCTTGTTGCGATGACGAAGGACGTAGACTATAGCATTGAGATGGTAAAGGGAGTAAAAACCGCATTATTCGGCGGTGAAGGGTTATTCTTTGCTACCTTAAGAGGACCCGGGAAAGTGTGGATTCAGTCCTTGCCGTTCAGCAGACTCGCGAGCAGGGTATTCGCGGCGATTCCTCAGTCCAAAGATGAAGGAAGCCTCGCCAAAGGTCTCTTTAATATTTTTGATGGTGATTGATCCTACTGGAAATGAAGAAGGGATTGCGCTAAAACGCGCAATCCCTTCTTTATGCTGTACCCTATGTATTAGTCCTGAACCTTATAAGGATCAATTTCCCTTTTTGATTGAAGCTGAATCAGGCGTTCAAGCTTTTCATTGGTAAGGCGGTCCGCCTCATTTTTCCGTTTCATAAAGCCCATACCTTTAAAGATAAAAACAATTGTTAATACAACCATGAATAATGCCACTAAAACATAAAGAACACCAAACAAACCGAAAAATACGCCAAGTGCATTGAATGGATCATTGGACTGCATCATATCCATAACAAATTCCCCTCCTTTCTCAATATTGGGACAATAGATAAATTGCCGTAATTCCTTCTCATTAAACCACATTTTAGAAATTTTTTCCTTTGAATTTTGATCAAAGCCTATAAAAAAGATGCTTCAAGCTCACTATCGTTCTTCCAGCGGGTGATCTTTGTTACAATAGGAAGAGATAACTAATGATATGAGGTATGAGTGAAAATGAGTATACTATCGGTTGAAAATATATCAAAAAGCTATGGGGACAAAACCCTTTTTAATGAGATATCCTTTACGGTCAGCGAAAAACAAAGAATCGGTATCATTGGAGTCAACGGAACAGGGAAATCAACTCTTCTTAAAATAATTGCGGGAATGGAAACAGGAGATACGGGGGGAATTGTTCACGCCAATGAATTTCATATCGAATACCTGCCGCAGTCTCCGGTCTTTGAAGACGGAGTGACGGTACTTGAAGCTGTTTTTTATGGAAGTTCTCCGTTAATGCAGCTGCTCAGGGAATATGAAACGGCGATTAAAAAGCTGGAAAGCGAACCGCAAAACGAAAAATTCCAAAAGCAGCTGTTTTCTCTTCAGCAGAAGATGGATGCAATGGATGCATGGGACACGAATACAACAGCAAAAACGGTGCTCAACAGGCTTGGAATTGCCTCTTTGGAGCAACAGGTGAGCACCCTTTCAGGCGGCCAGCAAAAACGGGTAGCCATTGCACGGGCGCTCATTCAGCCTGCCGATCTGCTGATTTTGGATGAGCCGACCAACCATATTGATAATGAAACGGTAGAGTGGCTGGAGGATTTCCTGGCCAAATATCGTGGCGCTCTGCTGATGGTGACACATGACCGCTACTTTTTGAACCGGGTAACGAACCGCATGATCGAGCTCGATGAAGGAAACCTTTACAGCTATGAAGGAAACTATGAAATGTTTCTGGAGAAAAAAGCAGAGCGAGAGGAGCGGGAAGCTTCCTCGGAACAGAAAAGGCAGAACCTGCTTCGCCGTGAGCTGGCTTGGCTGAGAAGAGGAGCGAAAGCAAGGACGACGAAACAAAAAGCAAGAATTCAACGTGCGGAAACTCTTCAGGAGCATTCGGGCCCTGCACAGAAGGGCCAGATGGAAATGGCCATAGGCTCAGCCAGGCTTGGCAAAAAAGTCATGGAGATTGAAGGAATTTCAAAATCGTTCGGAGAGAAAACTCTCTTTACTGATTTCAGCTATCTTATGATGCCTGATGACCGGCTTGGAATCATCGGTAAGAACGGTAGCGGGAAAACAACACTGTTGAACATCCTGGCCGGCAAGATTCTTCCGGATTCGGGCCAAGTTGAAACCGGCCCCACGGTTAAACTGGGATTCTATACGCAAAACCATGAGGAAATGGATGAGAACTTAAGAGTGATTGAGTATATTCGTGAAGCAGCGGACGTCATTTATACGAAGGACGGGCATTCGATTACCGCTTCGCAGATGCTCGAGCGTTTCCTTTTTCCGCCGAGCGCCCAGTGGACATACATCTCCCGATTGTCGGGAGGGGAAAGAAGGCGCCTCTATTTGCTGCGTGTTCTAATGGGTGAACCGAATGTTCTGTTTCTGGATGAGCCGACGAATGACCTGGATATTGAAACATTATCCGTATTAGAGGATTATCTGGAGCACTTCCCTGGAGCTGTTGTCACTGTATCACATGACCGTTATTTCCTTGACCGTACGATGGAACATCTTTTTGCGCTTGAGGGCAACGGGGAAGTCAGACGATTTGATGGAGATTATTCAGCTTATCTCGAACAGAAGAGACAAGAGGACGAAATGGCCTCCACTGTAAAAACAGAGACTCCAGCAGAAGTTAAACCGAAAAAAGAAAAAGCACGCCGGCTCTCCTATAAAGAACAAAAGGAATGGGAGACCATCGAGAACGTCATTGCTGAATTAGAAGAGAAACACGAAGAAATCGAATCTCAGATTGCTTCAGCAGGAAGCGATTTCGGCAAGATTGATGGTTTGTTCCGTGAGCAGCAGGAAGTTGCGGATAAGCTGGAACAAGCGATGAACCGCTGGGAAGAGCTTTCAGAGATTGTAGAAGAAATCGAACGAAATAAATAAGTATGAGAAAAACCGCTCCTTTTTACAGGTGCGGTTTTTCTGTTTGATCTTTTTTAAAGGCTTTTCCTGTAAGAATATTTTTAACGTACCAGACCGGCCCGACAAGAAGATAGACAGGGTTGCTGAGAAAAGAGGGTTTTTTGCCCTCAAAGAGGTGTCCGATAAATTGAAGCACCCAGCCGAGGATAAATAAAGCGAGCGCTGTTTTCCACATCCAGAAAAAGAGCGGAAGCGAAACAACGATCATTGGTATACCGATGGTGTGTGTAAGTTTATTCATGGGATGCTGATGATCTTCTTTATACTTTTCAACGAAAGATTTTGCAGCCATCTTTCATCCCTCCTTTTCTAAGTTTCTATTCTTGTTACTGGCTTCCCATTCCTTCTAATGGAGTCATTTATAGGAATATTCGACTATTTTTTCAAGTTACCGACATAAAACGCACATATCGACAGTATCTTTTATATAGACAAAGGAAGGGGGGTGAAACGATGAAAAGAATAAGCTATTTTTTCGCAGGAGCAGCTGCCGCGGCTCTTCTCTTCCTTCCGCAGCAAGTATCAGCGGCGAAAGAAAATCAACATTCCTTACAGCAGCCTCAGCAAAAACTGGAAAAGGTGCAAAAGGTAAATCGAACGGCAGAGGAAAAAGATCAACAAACGAAGAACAGCAGAAAAACGGTTAAAAACATTCCTCATCTGAAAGAAAAGACGACTCCTGCAAAACCAATACGGAACCATAAGGAAAAGGTTAATAAGAGGGCCGTACCTTCTCACCGTCCTGTAAAGGTGGAAAAAGCTCCTCAGAAAACCAAAATCCTTCCTCCAACTCCTGCAGCCAGCCGTCAGCCGGAACGAAATAAAGGGGATTTCAAGAAGGCTGTTCAACCGGTCAAACCCATACAGCAAAAAAAGAAAGACATGAAACCTGCTGTTACGAGACCGTCTGGCGAAGAAAAGATTGAAGTACAAAAGGAAGTCAGTCCTGTTTCTTCTATAAAAAAGGAAAGCCGTCAAGCAACAAAGGCTGCCGAACATAAAGAACCCAGGAATCATCTGGAGAAAGTGGCGAGCAGCCCTTTGAAACCGTTATCAAAGAAGATTCCTGTAAACCCATCTTCTAAGTTGATTTTACCGGGTGCTTCGCCTTCTTCCGGCCACTCTGGCAGCAACGGGGACAGCGGAGGACAATCATCCACTCTTTTTACTTTTAAAGCATACATAATGGACAGTGATCGAATAACTGGCTCTTCAGTAAAGCTGCTGGGTGCGTCAAATAGGGATTTTCTTAAAAGCCAATGGGTGAATGCTCCTCCATCTCAGCCGCCCAAAATGCTCTTTCAACTCTTTTATAAATAAATCAATCAAAAAATAAAAAAAGAATTGAAGGAGCAAACAATCATGAAAAAAATGAACGGTATGTTAATTAAATCTTTCGTATTTGCAGGAACACTTTCTATTGCAGCATTAGCTGGGGGAGAAGCAACTTCGGCAGCACCAGGCCATCACAGTGAAAAAGCAGTAAAAACACATGTGACAACTCACGTTAAAACTCATGCAGCAACACCTCAAGCACCGCAAAAAGCGAGTGAGAAAGCAAAAGAAAAAGCAAACAAACACTCCGCAGTCCATGGTGTTAAACATGAAGAAAAAGTGAAAAAGCCAAACGTGCACAAGTCCGAAGAAAAAGAAGTTAAAGTGGAAAAAGTAAAAAAAGTAAAAAAAGTAAAGCCTGTTAAAGAAGTAAAAGTAAAGAAAGAAAAGAAAGAAAATCATTCACAAGCTGCTCTTCATGCAAGTAAGAATGCAAAAAAACATGCAGCCCCTAACTCAGCAGTCCATGCTGCGCCTGCAGTGAAACCGTCTGAACCAGTGAAACAAGAAGATCAAATCAAAGATCAAGAAGAAGCGGATACAGAGATTGTTGTAACCGTTCCAGAAGATCTTGAAGACGAAAAAGAAGTCAAAGATGAAGATCAAAAGGTTACAGAGCCAGTAAAAGATGAAGACGATGATGCAGTGAAAGAGGAAGAAACAGAGAAGGAAGACGCTGTGAAAGTTGAAGACGAAGAAAAACAGTGTACATCTGAAAAGGAAAGCGAAAAAGCCGAAAAATCTGATGATACTGTAGTGCCTGCAACTAATCAGCAAGAAGACGAAGACGAAGACCAAGACTATGATCAAGATTATGATCATGATCAAAACAATGAAGATGAAGATCATGATTCAGAAGATGTGAACAAGAATGTGATTCTATCCACTGTTCGCGTTTCTTCTGAAGATCAAGATTCTTCAGACGAGTAATTAGCAGCCAGGGGATAATCCCCTGGCTTTTTCTTTTCAAAAATACGGCATAAGAAGCTTGTGGACTTTTGCCTATGAGGCAGGAGTCCCCTCTATATGCACAAATGTGTTTTCAAACTAGTAAAAATATTCTAATAATAGTAAATTAGTAGCATTTCAAAATACTGGGGATATGATACTTTTATATAGCAAGAAATTACAAAATATTCATAATCTACTATCTGGAGGGGTACAATTGGGAAAGTGGAGTAAGAGATTGGGAGCATCATTGGCGATTACCGGGCTGTCTTTAGGTTTAGTTTCCACATCGGTGTTTACAGGGTCTTTAGACGCAAAAGCAAAAACAGCGATGAAGGAAACAGTTGCAAATCATTACGGCAATAGTCATTCCGCACTAGACCTTGCTATTGTAAACGATGATAAGTTAATAGATTTACTCATTAGAGAAGGAGTCATCTCGAAGGATTCTTCTGAGAAGGAAAAACAAAGTGCGCTGCATGCCTATCTGGAGTTGAAAGGAAAGCAAGACACAGTAAAGGAAAGAGATCCTCTTGCACCAAAAGCAAAAGCAGCAGAAGCGAAAAAACAGCAGGTTTTCAAAGGGTATACGAACGGCCTTTTGAATGGAAGTGGAAAAAAGGCAGGACAATTAAAAAGGCAGCCGGATCCGGCAGTAGATTCAGGTCCACAAAACGTTGTTAAAAAGGGAAAACTGCTGACGCTGACGGTTGAATATGCAGATACGCCTCATAACACGATTAAGCCAAACGAGACAGATAACTACTATCAAGATTATAACCTTCAGCATTATGAAGATATGATCTTCGGTGAAAAAGGTGTGAAAGGGCCGAACGGAGAGGACTTTGTTTCACAAAAGCAATTCTATGAAGAGCAATCCGGAGGTACATATACTGTAGATGGTAAAGCGTATGGATGGTTAAAGGTTCCGGGAACGGCTGCCTTCTATGGAGCTGATAGAGCTTCCGGTGGCCACGATAATGTTAGCCCAGGCGGATCAAAGCAGCTGGTTAAAGATACATTAAACGCTGCAAAGGCTGCAGGTGTACCGCTTCAAGATTACGATCTTGAAGATCCGCATGATTTAGATGGGGACGGCAACTTCTGGGAGCCGGATGGTCTTGTCGATCACTTGCAGATTATTCACTCTGGAATGGGGCAGGAAGCAGGCGGAGGATCTCTTGGAAACAATGCGATTTGGTCTCACCGATCCGCTGTTTTTTATGATCCAGACGGACTTGGAAAAGGTCTTCCTGGATTCTACGACTACACGATGATGCCAGAAGATGGAGCGACAGGGGTATTCGCTCATGAATATGGCCATGATCTCGGTCTCCCGGATGAATATGACACGATTTACTCCGGAACAGGCGAAGCCGTTGGATACTGGTCCATCATGGCAAGCGGATCTTGGGCAGGTAAAGTGCCAGGTACAGAACCAACTGGATTCTCTCCTTGGGCGAAATCTTATTTCCAAACTACTCTTGGCGGCAGATGGACAAACCCGACGATTGTTAACTGGAATGAAGTTTCTACTAAGGGAGCCCAATACTTATTAGACCAGGCAAACACACCGAATGGTCTGAACAACCAAGCGATTCAGGTAAATCTTCCAAAGAAAAAGACTCCAATCAACATCCCGGCAGCTGGGTCCTATCAATACTGGGGCGGACAAGCAGACGAGATGGACAACTCAATGGTTACGAACGTAGATCTTACTGGCAAACAGTCTGCTACTCTTACATTTGATGCATGGTATGACATGGAAGAACAGTGGGACTTTGCCTTCGTACAAGTTTCAGAGGACAACGGTGCTACATGGAAGTCCCTAGGAAACAACCATACTCGTTCTGACGTTGTTCCTGAAGGATATCCTACCATTCTGAACTCTATGCCTGGATTTACAGGAAACTCAAACGGCTGGCAGTCTCAATCCTTTGATCTGTCTGCGTACAAAGGAAAGAAAATTCAGCTTCGCCTTCGTTCAGCAACAGACTGGGGGACAAGCCAGGCAGGATTCTTTGCCGATAATATTAAGGTAGTTGCTGACGGAACAACCCTGGTAGATGATGGAGCTGAAAAAGATCCTTCTGCATTTACGCTAAAAGGCTTTGAAAAGTCAGACGGAAACAAGTACAGCGATCACTACTACTTGCTCGAATGGAGAAACCATCAAGGTGTGGATAAAGGGCTTGCCCACATCAAACGCGGAAGCTCTTTTATGAGCTACGATGGCGGTTTAGTCGTATGGTATGTGGATCCGACATATACCGATAACTGGACAGGCGTTCACCCTGGCGACGGTTTCCTTGGTGTCGTAGATTCACACATCAACGACTTGAAGTGGAACACTGGCGTGGAAGCCAGCACCCGCTTCCATATTGCAGATGCCGCGTTTGGATTGGATAAAACATCTGGTCTGAATATCGATTATCCAGGAGTACAAACGCTGACATCACCATCTCAACCAGCGGTATCTCTCTTTGACGACAGCAACTCCTTCAAAAATCCATTTATGCCGGATGCCGGACGCAACGCAGACAACTATGGTCTGAAGGTTCGTGTGAACGGGGAAGCTTCTGATGATTCTGTAGGAGCAATTGTTATTTATAAGTAATCTATAATTAATCTATAAAGCTCTTCTATTTTTAAATAGAAGAGCTTTGTGGTTCTTTAGTCCTATTAAACTATGAGAAAAATTTGCCATTTTAGTAATATAGTACATCCTCTTTACCTGAGTAATATGGTAGATTTAGAAAGAAAGATTACAGAAAATTCATGCTGTTCAAAACAGGAGGGGTTACATTGGGAAATTGGTCTAAGAAATTAGGCTCATCGCTCTTGATCACAGGGCTTTCATTGAGTCTAATGTCACCTGCAGCATTTGCTAGCAATGCACAGCCGTCAAAAGAAAAAGCTCTTGCATCTGCACCAATTGATTTAAACGTTGTTGATCAGGACAGACTTGCAAAAGCATTGAAAGACCATGGTGTTATTGCAAAGGATGCTACAAAAATTGAAACAGCAAAGGCTGTACAGAAGTACATAGCACAAAAAAGTAAAAAAACAGGTGCTGCCCAGTTTAAAATTAATAACAGCAAAAAGAATCTTGATATTAAGTCAAAAGACTTTTTGAGAAAACAAAAGGACAAGCTTACTAAAAAACTGAACAATAGTCATACTAGTGTACAAAAAGGGTTGCCGAACGGATTTGTTAAAGTAGATCCTGCTAAAGGAAAGGCTTACAACGGACCTGTCCGTAAAGACAAAGTTCTTGTACTTTTAGCAGAGTTCTCCGACTTCAAACATAATAATGTGGACCAGGAACCTGGTTACATGTATGCCAAAGACTTCAACCGTGAGCATTATCAGCAAATGCTTTTTGGAGATAAGCCGTTTGAACTGTTTAATGGCACTAAAGTTGAAACGTTCAAACAATATTATGAGGAGCAATCAGGCGGAAGCTATACTGTAGATGGAACAGTTACTGACTGGCTGACAGTTCCGGGCAAAGCGGCTGACTACGGAGATGATCTTTCCAAAGAAGAAGGCGGCGGTAATGACAATAAGGCACCCCTTGGACCGCGTGACTTTATTAAGGATGCTTTAAATGCTGCTGCACAAAATGGTGTTAAGCTATCAGATTATGATAATTTGGACATTTATGATTTAGATGGAGATGGAAACATTAATGAGCCGGACGGATTAGTCGATCACTTGATGGTTATCCATGCAGGGGTTGGACAAGAGGCAGGCGGTGGTAAACTGGGTAATGACGCGATCTGGTCGCATCGTTGGACAATCGGAAGCAGCCCGTATGAAATTCCTGGAACAACTACAACTGTACCTTATTGGGGCGGGAAAATGGCAGCATTCGACTATACAGTTGAGCCGGAAGATGGGGCTGTAGGGGTATTCGCTCACGAATTTGGCCATGATTTGGGTCTTCCTGATGAATATGATACTCAGTATACAGGTGATGGAGAACCAGTTGCTTCCTGGTCAATCATGAGCGGTGGAAGCTGGAATGGTGACATTGCTGGCACCACACCAACAAGTTTTTCTCCTCAAAATAAAGATTTCTTCCAAAATTCAATCGGCGGAAACTGGGCAAACATTCAGCAAGTTGATTACAGTAAGATCAACAAGATCGGCCTTCTTACGAAAGTGGATCAATCTGTAACTAAATCAAATAATCCAGGCATCGTGAAAGTAAACTTGCCTGATAAAAAGGTTCAAGGGATTAAACCGGCATTTGGGCAAAAATATTACTACAGCACTAAAGGTGATGATCTTCATACGACAATCACCACCCCTGATATTGACCTGACAAACGCAACAAATGCAAAAATAGATTTTAAAACGCTGTATGAAATTGAAGCAGGCTATGACTATTTAAATGTAAAAGTTATTAAAGCCGATGGATCTGCTGATACGATTGATATTCTTGGTGACACAAATGTAGAAAAAGGCGCTGATACTACAAAAGGGCAATGGATTGACAAGACTTATGACTTGTCAAAATACAAAGGCCAAAAAGTAAAAGTTCAATTTGAATATGTTACTGACGGCGGTCTTGCTCTTAACGGCTTTGCGATGGATAATCTATCTGTAACAGTTGACGGAAATGTGGTACTTTCTGATGATGCAGAAGGAACGCCTAAATTAACATTAGTTGGTGCAAAAGTTTCTGACGGAATTGACTTCAAGAAAAACAACTACTACATCGAGTGGAGAAACTACGCTGGTGCAGATAAGGCCCTTCAATTTGCGCGCGGAGTAAAATACAACACTGGTATGCTCGTATGGTATGCGGATGACAGCTTCTCTGATAACTGGACTGGACCGCATCCAGGTGAAGGGTTCCTTGGAGTAGTAGACTCTCATCCGAAAGCAATTGTCGGTACGTTGAATGGCAAGCCTTCAGTTGAGAATTCTACACGTTATCAAGTAGCAGATGCTGCATTCTCTTTTGATAAAGCTCCGGCTTGGTACATCAACTCTCCATCCAGAGGAATCTTTGACTACAAAGGTTCTAATGGAGTAACATCATTCGATGACTCTAAACAATACATCGATATGACGGATTATAATGGCAGCGAAGAAGACGGTGTCATCGATGACGCAGGACGCAAGGTTCCTAATCTAGGACTGCAGTTCCACGTGATTGGTGAAGCGAAGGACAACTCTGCTGGTGCGGTTTGGATCCGTCACAGATAATTACGTTAGTTTGAATAAACCTGAATGGCATCAGCCATTCAGGTTTATTTTTTGAATTTTTGAATAACCTATTTACAAATCCTGCATACTTATACTATAGTTAGATTATTAAAGAGTCTTTAAGGAGGTATGTTATATGAGCATTGTTACTGAATACGCCATTACTGTTGTTAATTTCATATCACAGCCCTCCGGTAATATGGACATTTAATTTCTTTGAAGTATTTCAATGGTTAAGTGATTTTACCCGTGGGCTGTGAACAGCCCGCGGGTTTTTAATTGTAGAGGAATTCTGTCATTATGCAGATCTCCAAAAGACCGGTGCGCCGGTCTTTTTTATTTTAAATAAAATTAATCATTTAATCATTGGAGGAAAACAAATTGAATTTAAAACAATTAGGCTGGGACCTATTTTTTGAAGAAGGATACGCATCATTCGATAAGGAAAGCTTTACGGTTGGCAGGGTAGCTCTTGAGCATAAGGGAATGTACCGATTGTTCACGGAGCACGGGGAACTTCTCGCCGAGGTGACCGGAAAGCTCCGCCATATGGCGTCGGAACGGCAGGATTTTCCGGCTGTGGGGGATTGGGTAGTGATTACGGCAAGGCCTGAAGAGCATAAGGCTTCCATTCATGCCATTCTTCCGCGGAAAAGCAAATTTTCAAGAAAAGCGGCAGGACATACGACAGAAGAGCAGATAGTAGCCGCAAATGTGGACACAGTTCTACTCGTGAATGCATTAAATACGGATTTTAATCTAAGAAGGATAGAAAGATACTTGCTGATGGCCTGGGAAAGCGGAGCAAATCCGGTGATTGTGCTCAGTAAAGCTGACCTGTGTGATGATATTGAGGAAAAAATCAGGGAAGTGGAAGAGATTGCAATGGGTGTTCCGATTCATGCGATCAGCGCGGAGAATGAAGATGGGCTAGAGCAGCTTGCCGCCTATCTTGGAGAGGGTAAGACGGTTGCCTTGCTGGGTTCTTCAGGGGTAGGTAAATCCACGATGACGAATGCTCTCTATGGAGAAAAGAAGCAGGATGTCAAAACCATCAGGGAAGACGATGACAAAGGGCGGCATACGACGACGCATCGCGAACTCATCGTTTTAAAAAGCGGAGGAATTGTCATTGATACTCCTGGAATGCGTGAACTGCAGTTGTGGGGAGCAGAAGAAGGAGTAGGGCACAGCTTTTCAGATATTGAAGGGCTTGCTGAACAATGCAGGTTCCGGGATTGCAGTCATACGAACGAGCCAGGATGTGCGGTTCAAAAGGCCATTAAGAATGAGACTTTGGATGAAGGCCGCTATAGCAGTTATGTTAAGCTGCAAAAAGAGCTGGCTTTCCTTGCAAGAAAAGAAGACCAGCGTGCCGCACTGGCTGAAAAAGCAAAGTGGAAAAAGATTGCCGGAGACCGTACACGTGTAAATCGCAAATAAGAGGAAAGAGCTGTCCACACGGCAGCTCTTCCTTATGCTTTGCATTCTTCTATTTCTTGAAGGACACCATCCCATAGTTTTATTCTCATTTCCAATGATTCCATGGCAGCCGTTTTGGCTTGCTGAAGTTTGTCAGGATTCTCGCATCCGATCCAAGGGCCAAATGGGGATCCTCACCTTCTTTTACCCGTGTAAGATAAGTCACTATAGGATTGGTATCGGCTTTCACTTCTTTCATAGCTTTCAAGTAAAGTTCGATGTGGCTGATAAAACCGCCTTCGCCATCTTCATCTGTTTCTTCACCTAATACAATTTCATTAATGAATCTGGCATATTTCGGGTGTGGCTGTGGCATCCTGGGGACGGAATAAGAGGCTCATGAAATCCCAAACGGCAAACACATGATGGGATTTTTTTTAGTTTTTTGTATAATGGGTGATTGATGAGTTCTTTGCGTATAGTGGTTAGTTCTTTAAAAGCGGCATGTTCCAAAACTAGCATCCTTTCTTTATTCAGGTGTTTGATGCTGAACCAGAATGGTAATGGTTATAAGATAACGGAAAAACATAGCGAGGTGATCAGTTTTGCTGCAAAAATTCACAATAAAGACACACCATCGGGACGAAATGATCGATATAACGGATACGGTCCGTGCTTATGTCCAAGAGCAAGGGGTACAGGAAGGGCTGTTGTATGTCTATTGTTCCCATACTACTGCGGGGATAACAATCAATGAGAATGCTGATCCAGATGTGAAGTCGGACATGCTGATGAGGCTGGATGAGGTTTATCCTTGGGAGCATCCAAAGTACCGGCATGCGGAAGGCAACACAGCGTCACATTTAAAAGCGAGTACAGTAGGAACTTCACAGATGGTTTTTATTCATAATGGCGATTTAGTGCTTGGCACATGGCAGGGAATTTATTTTTGCGAGTTTGACGGACCTCGTTCCCGAAATTTTTTTGTAAAAGCTGTACCCGACAGCAGATAAACAATGAAAAGGGGCTGTCCAAGAAGTCTGTAAGCTGTTGATTTCCGTTCCATGGTGCTCGCTTTCCGCGGGGCNNGATTTTTCAAGCCAAAAAGGGGCAGCCTGAAGGTCAATTTTCGACTTTCTGGACAGCCCCTTTTTTATGTATCCTGAATAATTTCATCCAATTGAATCAATGTGTCCTTTGCGCCGGAATGTATGACCATAGTAAAAAGATGATCGAGTGTGGTCGGTTCTCTGTTGATCAGAACTGTTTTTCCGGAGGTTAAGGAAGGGAGCTGATTAACGGGATAAACCTGCAGGCTTGTGCCGATGACGATCACAAGGTCTGCCTTTTCAATGGAAGCCAGGGCGCTTTCCCATGTTTTTTCAGGCAAAAGTTCTCCAAACAGCACAATTCCTGGCCGGAGCCTGCCGCCGCAATCACAGGGTTCTCCTTTTCTGAAATTTTCACGGGAATGAGCGGATCCACACTCATGACAATAAATCTCATCAAGAGAACCATGTAGTTCAAAAACATGATGTGCACCGGACTTTTTATGAAAGCCATCCACATTTTGTGTGGCTACCGCATGAACCATAGACTCCTGATGCCATTTTGACAGGATACTGTATCCGCTATGAGGCTTTAATCGTTCCATGTCATTGAGCCGCAGTGAGTAAAATTCATGAAATACATCATAATGGCGGTGTAGTGCTTCAACTGACGATACATAGGCGGGGTCGTAGTTTTTCCATAATCCGTTCTGGGATCTGAAATCCGGTATCCCGCTCTCGGTTGACATTCCAGCCCCGGTTAACAGAACGGTATACGATGAACCCTTGATCCATTCAGCAAGCTGTTCAAGTGCTTGTTGATTTGCCATTCGCTCATCTCCTTTTTAGTGTAATTATAGTACAGGGTGATGAGTTCTCCTTATTTTTTTACAAAAATAACGGTATACTTTAATGTAGCAGCAATAAAGAGATGGGGGGATTACTATGGTTAAAGTTTTATTTGTATGTCTTGGAAATATATGCCGTTCACCTATGGCTGAAGCGATATTCAAGGATATGGTCCAAAAAAAAGGCTTGGATGACAAGATTTCAGTGGACTCTGCCGGAACGGGAAACTGGCATGTCGGTGAACCTCCGCATGAAGGTACTCGGAATTTATTGACGAAGAAGAACATTTCTTTTGAAGGATTGAAAGCAAGACAGGTTGTTGCTGGAGATCTTACGGAATATGACTATGTTATCGGGATGGATGCTAAAAACATTGGAGATCTTCAACGGATGGCCGGCAATGTACCGGTGAACCACGTGGTAAGGCTGATGGATTATGTTTCTGACAGTAAAATGCAAGATGTCCCAGATCCTTATTTTACCGGAAACTTTGATGAGGTTTATGACTTGGTGTCAGAGGGCTGCCGTAAATTACTTGAAGATATTGAAGCCCGCGAAAAATTGTAGAGGAGAGGGAAGAATGGGGATCATACGCCAGCTTTCGACGGAAACAGAAGTTAAGGGAGCCTTTTCTGTGATGAAGCAGCTTCGTCCGCATTTAACTGAGCCATTATTTCTTGCTCTGTATGAGAAGATGCAGACCAGCGGATATACGTTGTTTGGCTGTTTTGATGATGAAAAACTGGCAGCAGTTGCAGGATTTGCTATTCAGACAAACCTTTATTATGGCAAGCATGTATGGGTCTATGATCTGGTGACAGATGAACATATTCGATCAAAAGGCCATGGAAAAGAACTTCTTTCGTTTATCGAATCATTTGCTCTTCATAACAGCTGCAACTGCGTGGCTCTGTCATCAGGAATTGCCAGAAAAGATGCCCATCGCTTCTATGAAGGCAAGATGGGATATGACTGTGTCAGCCATGTTTTTAAAAAGGATTTTGGAAACTAAAAAAAGCGGTACGCCATTTGGCGTACCGCTTTTTTTGATGGTTATGCGTTTCGTCTCATACCGCGAAGGATGGCACTGACGATTAATACTACGACTATTGCTCCAATAATGGCTGGTACGATAGCAAATCCAGCTACATCAGGACCCCAATGTCCAAGGACTAATCCTCCAAGCCATGCACCGACAAAACCAGCAATGATGTTTCCGATAATTCCACCCGGAACGTCACGTCCTGTAATTACTCCTGCTAACCAACCAATAATACCACCTATAATAAGTGCCCAAAGAAAACTCATCTCGTGTGTTCCTCCTTTAAAATTTTGTTTTGTTATTGTGCTGTACCGTTAAGATACCCATCACTTTAAAAAAATAAACAAAAACAAAAAAATGTTTTTTTGTTCCAACCATAGGGAATGTAAAACATACTAAATGGTACTTTAATATAAAGGAGAGATGTTTTTATGGCGTACAAAACATTTGATACTTATGAAAGAAATGACAGCAAGCTTGTGAAGGGACTCCTCATTGGAGCAGCAGTGGGAGCAGCAATTGCTATGCTTGACCGCTCTACCCGGCAAACCGTAAAACGTAAAACGTTAGATGTAAAAGATCAGACAGTTACTATTGCAAAAAATGTAAAGGATAATCCTCAATCGCTCACAGGCGGAGTAAAAGAAACTTTCCAATCTGCGTCTTCAGCCGTGAGCGATGTGATGGATGATATCAAACAGCTCATGTCGACAATGGAAGATGTGAAAAATACATCAATGGAAGCCATGCAGCAAGTAAGAGGGGCAAGCAGTGAGCTTGTAAAAATAGGAAGTAAGTTGAAAGGTGCAGGACAGGACGTTAAAGAGCATGGTAAAGATGTTGTGGGCGAAGTAAGCGAAAAGGATTCGATTACAGCTCCATCTTATTCCGACCTTCAAAACAAACCGCATGTGGTTACACCAAATGAGGGCAGCTATTAAGTTGCCCTTCTTTTTTCAGTATACGGATCGTTTAAAGCAGCGAGGTGAAACAGATGAAATTGTTCCATGAACTTAAGAATATATCTCCAAAGTCATTTGCCATTGAATTTATGCACAGTTTTAAAAAGAGTGGTGTTCCTGATCTGGCTGCGCAGCTGGCATATTATTTTTTGCTGTCGCTTTTTCCGTTTCTCATCTTTTTAATAACCCTTGGCGGTATCTTTATTTCTCCGGAAGACGCTGTAAAAGTTCTTAATAATGTCGTACCTGGACAATCGATGGAGTTGATTAGAGAGAACCTGAAGGCTGTGCTTGAATCTAAAAAAGGCGAGCTGCTTTCTTTCGGGATTATCGCCTCCCTCTGGTCAGCCTCTAATGGAGTCAATGCAGTGATTAAAGCATTAAATGAAGCCTATGGTGTGGAAGAATGCCGTTCGTTTATCATGGCAAGGATTTTGGCTATCTTTCTTACCATTGGATTAATTATCTCTATCGTTGTTTCTTTGGTTCTTCCTGTCTTCGGAAAAATGCTTGGGGAATTTATCTTCTCTTATCTGGGACTCGATCAGTTCTTCCTGAGCATGTGGAGCTTGTTGAGATGGGTTATCAGTTTTGTGGTTATTGCTATTGTTTTTTCTGTATTGTACTTTATGGGGCCTTGCAAACGGCTGAAATATCGTGAAGTCTGGTGCGGTGCCATTTTTTCTACCGTTGCCTGGCTGCTTGTCTCACTTTGCTTTGCTTTTTATGTTGACAGCTTCGGCAATTATTCAGCCACATATGGGAGCCTGGGAGCCATTATCGTACTCATGCTATGGTTTTATTTAACGGGGATGGTCGTCATCCTTGGCGGTGTCATCAATGCTACGTTTCATAAGTTCAAGATTGACCAGGCATATGAGAAGGGTTTATTGACAAAAACCAAATAAGATTTCCGATGAAAAGCCGCCTCATTGGCGGCTTTTTTTGGACAAATTAACATCTTCATGCATGATTACATACGGATATCATATGGTATAATGGACGGGGCTTTTTGAGCTGACTCAAATGAAATGTCATGCAATTGGCCGGGATTAAGCACGTGAATGGAGAATGATGATGAAGAAGAACAAAAAGCTCAACAAGAAAAAAGCCCGGCTAAGATGGAGAAATATCGGTTGGCTTATGTTCCTAGGGTATTTGGCTATTCTGATTTATGCAACATTGTTTACATACAACCACTATGTATATGGAAAATCAATGAACCTTGTGCTCTTTGACAGTATTCGATTAATGTGGAAGAGCCGTGACTACTGGCTGATTTTTAAAAATATAATTGGCAATGTCATTCTTTTCTTTCCGCTGGGCTTTCTGCCACCGTTGATTAACCGTTCGTTATCTAAATGGTGGCTCATGTTTGTGATTGGATTTGGGACGAGCTCTGTAATTGAAGTCATCCAATATAATTACGCTCACCGGATCTTTGATATAGACGACATCCTATTGAATGGATTCGGAACGATGGTCGGCCTTGTGGTGTTTAAACTGTGTGCACTTATCTACCGCATTGTTGAAAATAATATTCTAAGAAGAAAAAGGTAGACGCGGGCGATCCCCGGAAGCCCTTTTAGTATAAAAAACCCCTGTTGGCCAATTCCAACAGGGGTTTTGATTTTAGGTTTTCTCGATCCAGCTTCAGTGCCCAAAAGCTCGGTCATTTCACTCTCTCATCAAAACACAAGGAGCGTGTTGAAGTTCGAGAGTTCCAACGTATGTCGCTTTTAAACCAGGCACCTCAGCTTCTCGAACTTACTTCGTTTCTTTTCCTAGTACGCGGTTGACGCGTTTGGTTAGCATTTTCATGCCATCGCCGCCGGCTTGGAAGTGGCGTAGTTTGCCTTCGTTATCAAATACATAGTAAGCAGGTACATATTGGTTTTCGAAGGCATCAGTAAGGTTGTGCTGGTTATCGACAAAGATCGGCTGAGTGATGTCGTGTTCTTTTGCTACTTCTTTGATTTGGTCGATGTCCAGGTCTTTTTCAGAACGAGGCATATGAACAGCAATAACGTTTAGTTCGTTTTTGTAATCATCACGGAATTTATTGATGTTTGGCATTGCTTCTTTACAGAGTCCGCAGCTTACAGACCAAAAATGAATAAGTGTTGGTTTGTTGCCGATTAGATCAGATTTTGTTACTTCACCATTTAACCATTCCGTTGCACCATTTAGTTCAGGCATTTCGTCGCGTAATTTCATGAACAATAAACTCCTTTTTAAGAAAAATTATTTATAATAATTATTATTTAATTACAATTATAGTATAAGGAATATCGAAATGCAAAAATATTGCTTTCTATAGTATGCAGTACCTCAGCTTTATTTATTGGCTTTTCATGACACGTTTTTTTCAGCAGCAGAACGTATGCCTGTTCCTCTATGTATAAAGGTAATCACCAGTAAAGCCAGCAGCATTCCGCTTATTGCATAAACAAAAGCGCCTGATTTAAAGGTATCTATGAACCATCCTCCGATGAGCGGACCGCTCATACTTCCTGCACTGAACGCGATACCTGCCAGGATATTGCCTACAGGAAGAAGGTGCAGGGGAAGCAAGTCGCTCATATAGGTAATCCCTAATGAAAACAGAGATCCAACGAACATGCCGGCAATAAAAAAAAGGAGGAGAAATAACGGCATATTTTCCCCTGCAAACAATGTAGCAGTAAATGCCGCAAAGCCCACGAAAAGACAAACTAAAAGAACATTTCTTCTTCCAAATCGGTCGCTCCATAATCCGAGTGGAAGCTGGAACACCAGACTTCCGACAATAAAGGAAGGCAGTAAGATGGATACCCAGTCGATCGGTATGCCGTGTCGTAATGCATAAACAGGGAAGGAACCATTTAAGGAGGCTTCAAGAAAACCGTAGCCGAACGCTGGAAGCAGAGCGACCCAGGCTAGAAGTATTACCTCACGATAACGGCTGAGCGTATTCATACCAGCTTCATTAAAGCTTTCTGTTTCTGGATATTCATTTTGGATAAAGGTCATAACAAACAGAGAGATCAGGCAGAACCCTCCTGAAATTATAAAGGGAAGCGCTTCACTATACACTGCCAGCCGGGTCATCATTGGACCAATCCCAAAACCTGCACCAAAAGCTATCCCATAAAGTGCGATATTCCGGCCTCTTTTATCGGCAGGACTGTTGGAAGTTACCCATACCTGGGTGGAAAAATGAAGCATATGGTCTCCGACACCGATGATCATGCGCAGAGCGAACCAGAACCAGAACGCTTTCCACCATGGAAATAAAAATAGTGATACGGTGACGAGAATAAGCCCGGTTATAATGATTTTTTTGTAGCCGAACATTCGCACCGGTTTTTCAATAAAAGGCGAGGCGAGAACGATACCGATATAGAGGGCGGTCGCGTTTAATCCGTTCAAGGTAGAAGAGGTTCCCGACTCTTCCAGCAAAATAGCGATCAAAGGCAGGAGCATACCCTGAGAAAACCCCGAAATGAAGACAATACTGACTAACACGGAAAATTTCGATTTTGTTAATACAGCCATAAGCAATACATCCTTTTTTCAATTCTACTCTTATTCTACAATGAATATCTATTTCTTGCCTTGCTGAGTGCATTCTTTGTAAAAACAAATTAAAATTGTTTACACTATAAAAAATAAGAGGTGATATTAATGGAATTTAAAATGAAGGAGAACGGTTTTCAAACCCAATTTGAATACGGCACGCTCGATATTTCAGGCAATGAAGAGTATGGCTTTCGTCCTTATCAGCTGATGGTTTCATCTGTGGCCGTTTGCAGCGGCGGGGTGCTTCGTAAAGTTTTGGATAAGATGAGAATTGATGTTCAGGATATTACGATTCGTACGCAGGTCGTTCGCAACAAGAACGAGGCGGATCGCATAGAAAGCATTCATATGCATTTTATTATAAAAGGCCAGGAACTTTCCTCGGAAAAAATTGAAAAGGCATTGCGGGTTACGGAGAAAAACTGTTCGATGGTTCAATCTGTAAAAGGAAGTATCGATATCACATATTCATTCGAACTGACCGCATAAGAAAAAGCATTCCTTGAGAATATACCTAGGGAATGCTTTTTTGAATTATACCTTAGAGTTTCATCTCTACGGGTTCCCGCTCTTTCGCGTTCATCAGCCTGTAGACAGACGGCTTGATTTCCAGAATGATATAGTTTGGGTCCTCGGGGCCTGAAAACCAATGCTTCATCATGTCATGCCAGAATTCTTCCTTGAGTTCCTTACCATCACGCACGGTAACTGTACCTTGAAGCTCAATATAAGGATCATTCCAGTCTTCATATCCCAGGAGGACATGGACATTTGGATTCTCCTGAATTTCTTCCACTTTATGTGTTTGTTTACTGGTTGCTGTAAAGAGGGTTATACCTTCACGCTGAAACGATATATAACGTGAATGAGGTTTATTGCCTGATATGGTTGAAAGGGTGCCGATTGGGTTTGAATCTGTTATCATAGTTCCACCAATTTTAAAAGAGTAAACACAAAGACACTTGAAAAACATGAAGTGTTTGTTTTATGTGTTAAAAATTGTTATTCCTCTACTATGGATAAATTTCTTCAACAAGAAAAAAATAGGTGTATAAAGGAGGCAATTCATATGAAACGGAACCGCACATACCTTGTTATAATCATGCTTTTTTCCCTGCTGGCCCAAGCAGATACTGCTGCAGCAAGTCCTTCCAGGATACCTAACTCTGTTGTCAGCATATCAAAAGAAAATACGTATCCCAATTCCGCTCAGGATCTGCCTTACCTCGAGCCAAGCAAGCTTGCTAAATCCATGCTGAAAACATCCAATGTATCCATTGCAAATCCGGATTTAATCCGTATTCTGAACGAGTCGGAAATCAATCCATCAAAATTAGCCATCGGGTACAGAGCAAGAATTTTCCTTGGACAATGGCCGTTGTCCTATCAGTCCACGGAAACTACCGTCAATTGGGAGTACCAGCAGATCAACCTTAATCGTTTGGATAACCGAGGCGGAAAAGCAATGGCTCAGCTCAGATATCAACAGCAGGCACATAAACGGATTACCGGCGGCTTGACTGCTGAAATTCCGAATAGTGATGCTGTAAAAAAGATGATGCTGATTGCAGCAGGAGAGAAAACAAAGCTTCCTCTTTCTTTTCAGACCAATGTGGGGGCAGGAACAAGGAAAAGTAATGTCTATAATATTTCCCCTAAGCAGGTCGGTTACCTTTCAAGCTATGCGCCAGCTGTTAATGAAAGAGGAAGAGTGACATATGGAGAAGTCTACATCGTATTGAAGGGAAGCAAAAGAAAGCTTGAGGTACAGAATGTTACCCAGCAGGGAATCGGAGCCTGGATCCCGGTTCAAGAGCATGTTTCTTTCAGATTCCATTCTTCCAATATGTAAAATAAAACAGCTCCCTAAAGGAGCTGTTTTATTTTTGAAGTTCGCAATTCTCAACCCATTCTTCACTCCAGCTTTGAATTGCATCAATTACGGAGCGCAGGGATTTTCCTTTATCGGTAAGATCATACTCAATCCGAACTGGTGTTTCGGGATAAACATGACGGGCAACGATGCCCACAGCTTCAAGTTCTTTCATTCGTTCTGTGAGCATTCTGTCACTCATCTCAGGAATCTGCTTTTTTATATCCTTGAATCTTCGGGATCCACCCAATAATACACGGATGATGAGCCCCGTCCATTTTTTACCGATAATATCTATAGTAACTTCATATTTGGGACACATGGTATTGTAATCCATACAACAATTCACCTCATTGCATTGATCTTTTTCGGCTGAAAAGCCTGTTAGATATAGTCTTTCCTTTGATAATACTCTCAAAACTTACTAATGTAAAGTTTATAACTTTTTAAAAAGTTATA
The DNA here is from genome assembly GCF_036216745.1 of Fictibacillus sp. B-59209. Taxonomy (NCBI): domain Bacteria; kingdom Bacillati; phylum Bacillota; class Bacilli; order Caryophanales; family Fictibacillaceae; genus Fictibacillus; species Fictibacillus sp. B-59209. The sequence goes on from NZ_JARMMC010000017.1 coordinate 70,915, forward strand.
TTTTGGAAGAACGGAGTGAAAAGTCCATTTCTTTATAATACGTATCTTTCACCAGCAGGTTGGGACCCAGGCATTTTACAGCTGGACAATGGCAGTTCAGCGATTTTGCTGTGTCGGTTTTGTTCCATTTTTCATAGGCTTCTAAAAAAGAAGTGCTTTGTATGTTGCCGAGTGAAGGAGTGTCGCCAAAGTCTGTTACGATGATCTCTCCGTCAAACAGATTGACGTTCAGCCGTGACCTTCCATCGGGATCATTACGGACGGTTACGTTCTTTTCTGCATAAAGGCGCTTTAGAAGCTTTTGATCTTCAATGGAGGTTGAACATGCATAAAAAGGCAGCGTTCCAAAAAGCATCCACACGTCCTGATTGCGGAAATCCAGCAGCCGGTGGATGGCAGCGCGGGTCTCATCCAGCGAAAGGACTTCAAGAGAGCTTGCGAAGTCGCTTGGATACATGGGGTGGATTTCGTGGCGCTGACATCCCATTTCCTGGATATGTTCATGGATTTTTTCAAGATAAGGAAGAGTGCTCTTGTTCAGCATGGTCTCCGCAGACACAAGGACGCCTTGTTTTGTGAGTTCCTGCGCATTATGTACCATCCGGTCAAATAATGCTGTTCGCTGTTCCATGGAAGGTTTGCGGTCCATCACGGCAAAACCAATCTCAGCAAAATCTTGTGGAGTTCCCCAGTTATGAGAAATGTGAAGGACATCCAAGTAGGGAAGGATGGGCTCATACCGGGTGAGATCCAGCGTCAAATTTGAATTAATCTGAGTTCTAACCCCTCGTGATGATGCGTATCGGAGTAGTGGCACAACATACTGATCCACCGATTTTTTCGACATCATCGGCTCTCCGCCTGTGATCGAGAAAGAACGCAGATCCGGAATCTCATCGAGTCTGCGGATAAGAAGATCGAGCGGCAGGGGTTCAGGGTCTTTCACATTTAAGGTATATCCGACTGCACAATGGGCGCATCTCATGTTACAGAGGGTAGTTGTTGTTACTTCAATATTGGTTAGCCTCATGGAACCGTACTGTTCCACATCCATGTAGGCTTCCCAAGGGTCATATTGAACGGAAATTGGTTCTTTTATCATCATTATAAAAAACTCCTTTTTAAATAAAACGGGTAAAAATAAAGGGCTGCGATAACCTATAAATACACCATATGATAACTCAATCAGAAGTAAAGAAAAAGAGCCTAAATTTCAAGTTTAAATTGGCAGACAAATGATCCTTTGATACAGTATGAAGGAAAGGAGAGGTTAATGTGGGTAAATCGATTGAAGATAGATCATCTCAGAAAGAGTATATTGTGCAGCGGGTGGACATGCTGCTGCAGGTGCTTGATTCCATTGATGCAGAAACAGCAGGAGTAGAAGAAATCGACCGGATCATAGGAATGCTGGATGACCTGGAGTTTAAGTGCAAGCAGTTCCGAAATCATTGGGAAGAAAAAGAGCAGATCAAAAACGAAAAGTAAGCGCTATTTTATTCTTTTTGTTATAATGGAAATGGTTTTAATGGACAAAATTATTCTTCTATAATAAAAGGGGTTAGAGCATGGAAAAGTTTCAGGAGAGCATGTATAAGCTGATCGTGGAAACATCCACAAACTTGCCGAAAGACGTACGTAGAGCCATTGCGGCAGCAAAGATACGGGAGAACGCAGGAACCCGTGCTGCGATGTCTTTAGAAACGATTACAAAAAACATTAAGATGGCGGATGAAAATGTTTCGCCGATCTGTCAGGATACTGGGCTGCCGACCTTTAAGATTAAAGTTCCGGTCAATGTGAACCAGATTGAAATGAAAAAGGCGATCAAAAAAGCAGTTGCTGAAGCGACCAGTGATGCCAAGCTGCGTCCGAACTCTGTTGACTCCATAACCGGGGACAACAGCGGAGACAATTTGGGTGAAGGTACACCTGTTATTAAATTTGAACAATGGGAAGAAGATTACATTGATGTTCGTTTAATTTTAAAAGGCGGCGGCTGTGAGAATAAAAATATTCAATACAGCCTTCCTGCGGAGCTGGAAGGCCTTGGACGTGCTGGACGTGACCTGGATGGCATCAGAAAATGCATCATGCATTCCGTTTATCAGGCACAAGGACAGGGATGCAGCGCTGGCTTCATCGGTGTCGGCATCGGCGGAGACCGTACAAGCGGATATGAACTGGCAAAAGAAATGCTTTTCCGTTCTGCGGAAGATGTAAATCCTAACGAAAATCTTCGCAAGCTTGAAGAATACGTGATGGAAAACGCCAACAAGCTTGGAATCGGAACGATGGGCTTCGGTGGAGAAACAACGCTTCTTGGCTGTAAAGTTGGAGTCATCAATCGTATTCCTGCCAGCTTTTTTGTATCTGTAGCTTACAATTGCTGGGCTTACCGCCGTCTAGGCGTTAAAGTTGATCCGGTTTCCGGTGAGATTCAAGAATGGCTCTACCAAGAAGGTGAAGAAGTCGACTTCGACAAGATGAAAGAAGAAGCGGCAGCTGCCCTTGAAGAAAAAACAGAAGTCCGCCAAGTAACACTCGAAGCACCGATTACGGAAAAACAAATCCGTGAACTTCGTGTCGGTGATGTTGTCACCATCAATGGCATGATGCATACGGGCCGTGACGCAATCCATAAATATTTAACAGATCATGACGCACCAGTTGATTTGAACGGTCAGATCATCTACCATTGTGGTCCAGTAATGGCTAAAGATGAAGAAGGAAACTGGGTCGTAAAAGCTGCTGGTCCTACGACATCTATTCGTGAAGAGCCGTATCAAGGCGACATCATGAAAAAGTTTGGTATTCGTGCGGTTATCGGTAAAGGCGGAATGGGCAAAAAGACTCTTCAGGCGCTTGGCGAGCATGGCGGTGTTTATTTGAATGCCATCGGCGGAGCTGCCCAATACTATGCGGAATGCATGCAGAAGGTAGAAGGCGTAGACCTGATGGAATTCGGTATTCCAGAAGCAATGTGGCATATTAACGTGAAAGGTTTCACAGCGGTTGTTACAATGGATTCTCATGGAAACAGCCTTCATCAAGATGTGGAAGCTTCATCGCTTGAACGCCTTTCTCAGTTTAAAGAACCTGTATTCAAATAGATACAAGAAGCCTGCTCCTGGAGCGGGCTTTTTTTGTGGCATAGATGTAATGTCTAGCTTCAGCGCTTGTCGGACCTGAACAGGGCGCTTGCACTTTTCTCCTATGGCAGATACTACCTTGTATGCTTTTAAATCAGACAAAGAAACTAAAAGTAATGATATAAAAAGCATGGAAAGGAGTGAACGGACATGAAAAAATGGGGGAATCGTTTAATAATTGCCGCTGTTTTTCTCATGATCGCCAGCAATACAGCACAAGCTGCACATGGGGATTCTTCTAATAAACGGTACGAATGGTATTTCCAGAAGAGAGGAAATGAAGTACCGCCGACGACAGATCAACGTTATTTGCTGCTGTTGAAAAAATATGATGGCATGTATATTGGTAATCCCAATCAAAAAGATATTTATCTCACATTTGATAACGGATACGAGAACGGCTACACAGACGATGTCCTGGACACGCTAAAGAGCAGAAAAGTTCCGGCGGCGTTCTTTGTTACCGGACATTTTATTAACACTCACCCTGATCTGATTAAACGAATGGCAAATGAAGGCCATATTGTTGGAAACCATACCAATCATCATCCGGATATGACGACAATCAGCGGGCAGCGTATGGAAGAAGAATTGACAGCGGTTAAGGATAAATACACAAAGCTAACTGGAAAAAAAGATATGCATTATCTTCGTCCGCCAAGAGGTGTATTCAGTGAGCGTTCAATCGCCCTATCCAAACAATTGGGATATTCGCATGTGTTTTGGTCGCTCGCGTTTGTTGACTGGGATGTTAAACGCCAGCAAGGATGGCAATACTCCTATAACCACATCATGAAACAAATTCACCCTGGCTGTATACTTTTGCTGCATACTGTTTCAAGAGACAATGCTGAAGCTCTCGGAAAAGCGATAGATGATCTTAAGAAACGGGGATACACTTTTAGGAGCCTGGATGATTTGGCTTCAAAAAGCAAGATGGATAAACCTTTGAAGCAAACACCAAAAAAGCCTTGATCAAGGCTTTTTTTCATCTGTTTGGACATGTTAGTGGGAACAAGGTGTAAACAATGCTATAATGGATCGAAAAAATTATTTTGAGAGAAGTGAATGGCTATGGCAAAAGAAACAGCCAACCATAAACAAAAAACAGCATTAAATAAAGGGCAAACCATCCCACTCAAAATTAAACGCCTCGGCATTAATGGAGAGGGAGTCGGTTTTTATAAACGCACGGTTGTTTTTGTTCCAGGTGCTCTTCCTGGGGAAGAAATAACAGCGCAGATTGAACATGTTTATCCCAACCGGGCGGAAGCAAAAGTCAAAAGCATCCGCAAAAAATCAAAAGACCGGGTTGTTCCGCCTTGTCCGATTTATGAACAATGCGGCGGCTGCCAGCTTCAGCATCTCAGCTATGCAGGACAGCTGAGAGAGAAGCAGGATGTGGTCCGTCAGGCCTTCGAGCGCTATACGAAAATAAAGCCGGAAGATCTGCCACTTAAATCAACCATTGGCATGGAACACCCTTGGGAATACCGCAACAAGAGCCAGCTTCAAGCAGCTAAAGATAAAGACAAGGTCATCGCGGGGCTCTATGGACTAAATTCTCATCGCATTATCGATCTAGATCAGTGCATGGTACAGCATCCCGAGACGGTTCGCATAACCAATGCTGTAAAAAAAATCCTGGAGGATCTGAACATCTCCATTTATCATGAGAAAAAACGCACGGGGATCATCAGAACGATCGTCGTAAGGACAGGCTTTGAAACAGGGGAAACACAGCTGGTTTTAGTAACGGCTCAAAAAATGATTCCTCGAAAAGAACTGCTTGTGTCAGAAATCAAGAAACGGATTCCGAACGTTACTTCCATCGTTCAAAACGTGAATGATAAGAAAACATCCATCATTTTCGGCGATCAAACGATTCCATTGGAAGGACCGGAAACCATAGGTGAACAATTAGGTGAATTGTCATTTGATCTGTCGGCTCGTGCATTCTTTCAGCTGAATCCTAAGCAAACGGTAAAATTGTATGATGAGGCGAAGAAAGCGGCGAAACTGACTGGTACAGAAAAAATTGTGGACGCGTATTGCGGAGCTGGAACGATCGGGCTCTGGCTTGCTCCAGATGCCCGAGAAGTCAGAGGGATGGACGTCATCGATGAGTCGATACGAAATGCAAAAGAAAACGCGAAAAGGCATGGATTTTCGAACACCCATTATGAGACGGGCAAAGCAGAGGAAATTCTTCCGAAGTGGCTGAAAGAAGGTTGGCAGCCGGACGTTATTGTGGTTGATCCTCCCAGAACGGGCTGTGATCAGGCCTTCTTAAAAACAGTAGGGAAGATTAAGCCGAAGAGAATGGTTTATGTTTCATGCAACCCATCCACCTTGGCAAAAGATGTCCACATGTTGATAAGTGAAGGGTTTAAAGTTGAAAGCCTGACACCTGTGGATATGTTTCCTCATACGGCTCATGTCGAAGTGGTTTGTTCACTTGTCTGGGAGAAATAAAAGAGAAAGGGAGTCATTCCCTTTCTCTTTTTTAATAGGCAGAATATTATGGAACTAATACATAAAGATACTGACCTACAAGACATGCAGGAAGGTAGGGTCTCTGTTATCCACAATGTTTGTTGAAAAGTATTTTATAAATCGATATTTTCTGACATATTCACACAATCCACAATGTTATCCACTGCTTGTGCATATGTAAAATAATGAAAAAATTATAAAAGCTACAATATTCGTCAAAAAAATAACAAAGTCTTTAAAAACAATTAAAGTTATCCACGATATTAACATCCTGTGGATAACCTTACCCACAAGCCATAAAGTTCCCCATAAAAGTTTTTTAGAAAAAGGGGCTGTCCAGAANNCGCACGCCCCGCGGAAAGCGAGCACCCTGGAACGGAAATCAACAGCTTACAGACTTCTTGGACAGCCCATTTAACGTCTTTATTGATTAAGCTGGCGGCGATCTGCTTCTTCCGCACGTTCTAATGCTTCATGGTCGTCCTGGTCAGCCACCTCGGATGAGTATTGAACATCTACACCTTCAGGCTGCATCTGGTCAGCTTCTGTCAAGCCGTCCTGTGCGTTGTTTAGCTGATTCTTTTCATGATCCATGAGTGAAGCCTCCTCAAAAGTAATTTTTTACTTTATCTTGTTTGCTGGGAAGAAGGGAAAGCATTTTTTGCTGCTCCATCCGCTGATTTCATTTCTTCTTTATAGAGCATCTCCTGCGTTTTGGTCAGGTCGGCGTTCCGCTCTTCCGCTTGGCGTTTTTTACTTTTCAAGGCTGTTTCCCCCTTTTAGAAAATAAAAAGAAGATAACCCAGCAAGTTAAACTTACTGAGTCATCCCCTTTATAGTTTGGCTCAAACGGCGCCAATTATTTAAGCTTCTTTCAGATGATTTTCTTCATAAACATCGGTTTGATTTTGATTTCTTAACTGATGAAGCATGTAGTTGTCTTTCTCAATCTGATATAGGTTATAAAGATCCTCTTCACGGTTGAGCTGTTCATAGACGTCGGCCCGTGATTCATTGGCCATTGTGACATACGGAATTTTTTCTGCAGCTTTTTGCGAACGAAGATTGGTTTTGCGAATCCGCATAAAAACCGTCTGAATATCCTTTTCGTAAAATAATTCGGACAGAAAACTTTCTTTAGCAAGTTTATTGTAGCCCTTGCCAAAATACGGCTGCCCAATCCAGGTGCCCAGAAATCCGCAGCCATCTTGAACGTCGTACAAGCTGATGGCTCCGATTGGATTATACCACTCATCCATAATGGTTCTGGAAATCGTTTCCCCGCGTTCTTCTTCTTCAATCGTCTGCTTGGTCAGAAACATAAATTCTTCAAGCGAGTCGGTTTTCTGACGAACAAAAGGAAAGACATCCGGGTGCGCCATTAAATTGAAAAGAACATGACAGTCGTTTAAATCACGCTTTTTTAACAATTTAACCCCTCCTAGAGGGCAGAAAAATCCCACCCTCGAATTAAGAATAAAAATTAATTCGGGGTGGGAATCGAACCCACTAGGACCAGAAATTCTGGTGGCGCACCAATTGCCTTCCCTATGGTTTTTGCATATTCATTTATACTTGAATCATAAGATATTTTTCTAAAAAAGAAAATAGTTTTTTTGTTTATTTTTTGTGAAAATATTGGTTATTTTTATACACAATTTTTCCTTCAATTATGGTCATTACCGGAAGAGATGAAAAATGAAACGGATGCTCTGTCCAGATGCTGATATCTGCGTCTTTTCCGGGTTCCAGGCTGCCGATTCGATTGGCAACGCCCAGGTTTTTGGCCGGGTTGATGGTAATGCCGCGCAGGGCATTTTCTTCACTCAGCCCCTCCCGGACAGAAAGAGCCGCACAGACATTTAAATAATGAATCGGCGTATAGGGATGATCTGTTGTAATGGATACTTCCAGACCATGATCTGCGAGAATTTTATAGGTTTCCCAAGTTTTGTTCTTTAACTCAATCTTGGATCTTCTCGTTAGGGTTGGACCTACTGAAACTTGGAGACCTCGGCCAGACAGCTCCTCGGCAACTAAATGGCCTTCCGTGCAATGTTCAATACGGAGATCAAGATTGAATTCATCTGCCAGCCGCAGAGCCGAAAGGATATCATCCGCACGATGAGCGTGAATTCTGACAGGAATTTCACGGTTCAAAGCTGCTAACAGGGGAGCAATCCTTAAATCCTCTGTAAAAGAAGAGCTTTTTGCGTGATAAAAAGCTTCCCGGAGCATTCCCATGATTCCCATCCGTGTAATGGAGTTATTTTCCCTGCCGCTGTGAATCCTTTTGGGGTTTTCACCGAGTGCCAGCTTCAGGCCTGCCAGCTCCTTGATCAGCATTTTTCGAATATCCTTTCCAGCAGTCTTAATGACGGAAGTTGTCCCTCCAATCACATTTGCGCTGCCGGGCATAATGTGGACCGATGTTATGCCATGCTTGATGGCATCCTGAAAACCGCTGTCCAGCGGATGGCAGCCGTCGATCGCCCGGATATGGGGAGTGAGTACTTCATTTGTTTCATTTGCGTCATTCCCGGCCCATCCTGTGCCCTCATCATAAAGCCCCAAGTGGGTATGGACATCGATCAGCCCGGGCAGAAGGTGGCTTCCTTCCGCATGGATGATTACCATATCCGAGGTTTCTTCGATGGATGGGGCAAGATGTTTGATTTTTCCGTTTTGGATGAAGATATCACCTTTTTGCAAAACGGGGGAGGTAATCGGGTAAATCTTTGCCCCTTTAATCAGTATTTTCAATCTGCATTCACCTAATTTTCTTTTTATTCCTAGTTATATTGTATCTTATTTCAGTAAATTCTTTAATGCTTCCTGAAGCCTTGAAAAACGGAATTGAAATCCGCCTTGAAGTGCCTTTTCGGGATAGGCATGCTGCCCTTCAAGAATGAGAACACTCATTTCACCAAGCAAAGTTTTTATGGCAAAAGCGGGAGCGGGCAGCCAGTGAGGACGTTTGATGGTTTCTCCCAATTCTTTTCCGAAATCATTGTTCTGTACAGGAAAAGGGGCAGTAACATTTAATGGACCCTCAATGTCTGATTCGATAGCATATGCAATAAGCCTTGCCGCGTCTTCAAGATGAATCCATGATATCCACTGCCTTCCAGATCCGATTCTGCCCCCGGCAAAGAACCTATAGGGCATTTCAATCTGGGAGAGAGCTCCTCCTTTTTCACTGAGGATTACTCCAAAACGAGTGAATACAGTCCTGATTCCCAGCTCAGATGCCTTCTCCGCTTTTTGTTCCCACTTTTGTGCCACTTCTGATAAAAAATTTTCATTTTTCGGTTCCGATCGTTCTGTAAAGCGCTCCTGTTCAGCAGTGCCGTAGTAACCAACAGCTGAAGCATTGACCAGTACAGAAGGTTTTTCAGGGAGTTTGTCAAGAATGCGGAGGACCTCATCCGTTGCTTTCATTCGGCTTTCCATAATTTTTTTCTTTTTTTCCTCCGTCCAGCGGCCATTGATGCTTTCACCCGCAAGGTTAATAAAGGCGTCAATACCGGAAAGGTCTTTTTCAGGAACACTGGAATCTCCAAGCCATTCCACATAATGCAATTTTGAGTCATCAGCCTCTTTTTTTGACCGTGTTAAGATGTATACATCATGATTCTTGGAAAGAAGGAGGTTTGTTACTGCCGAGCCGATCAGTCCGGTGCCTCCTGTAATTGCAATCTTCATGCTATATCCTCCTTTAGCCGAAATTTCAAGTTATTTTAAATATTAAGAATATTTGTTATAATTGTCCTTGTAATTATAACAATCTTTTAAGGGGGAGCATAATGGAAACACAGCCGAGCACTATTAAAAAGAAAAGCAATCCTTTCACAAGGACAATTATTTGGATTGCGATCGCTCTTGCAGGGGGATTAAGTCTGTCGGTTATTGCCCTGCAGAGGGACGAGCACATTAATGCCATTTGGTTTGTCGTGGCATCGCTGGCTACATACGCAGTTGCTTACCGGTTTTATTCCCGTTTTATCTCGAATAAAATCTTTGGTTTGGATAAAAAACGGGCCACACCTGCAGAGAGATACAGTGATGGAAAGGATTATGTGCCCACCAACAAATGGGTGCTCTACGGACATCATTTTGCCGCGATCGCTGGAGCTGGACCCCTTGTAGGTCCTACGCTTGCCGCACAGATGGGGTATCTTCCGGGAACAATCTGGATCATTGCGGGAGCCGTACTTGCGGGCTGTGTCCAGGATTTCGTCATTTTAATCATCTCCATGCGCCGAAAAGGCAAATCGATCGGTGAAATTGCAAGGGAAGAGATAGGGCCAGTTGGAGGCTATCTTGCCCTTGTCGGAGTATTTGCAATCATGATCATTCTCATTGCTGTTTTAGGGCTTGTTGTTGTAAACGCTTTAAAAGCGAGTCCCTGGGGCATGTACACCATTGCAATGACGATTCCGATCGCTTTATTTATGGGAATCTATATGAAATTTCTCCGGCCGGGAAGGGTAGGAGAAGCCTCCCTCATTGGATTTGCTCTTTTGATTTTTGCTTTGCTGAGCGGCCAGTGGGTGGCTGACTCTGCAACCCTGGCTCCAATGTTTACATTTGAAGGCAAAACGATTGCCATCATGATGATTGTTTACGGTTTTCTTGCCTCTGTACTTCCCGTCTGGCTTCTTTTGGCCCCAAGGGATTACTTGAGCACCTTTTTAAAGGTAGGAGTTATAGCTATGCTGGCAATCGGCATCTTTATCGTTATGCCTGAAATTAAAATGCCGGCTCTAACAAAATTTGTGGATGGAACAGGACCAGTATTTTCAGGAAACTTATTTCCGTTCCTCTTTATTACGATTGCCTGCGGTGCAGTTTCTGGATTTCATTCTTTAATATCATCCGGGACGACACCGAAGCTGATCGCTAATGAAAAGCATGCTAACATGATCGGTTACGGAGGGATGCTGACAGAATCTTTTGTAGCGGTGATGGCTCTTGTAGCAGCCACTCTTTTATCACCGGGAGTATACTTTGCCATTAACTCTCCTGCTGCAGCGATTGGGACCGAGGTGAGCGCCGCAGCAACCACTATTTCTTCCTGGGGCTTCTCTGTCAATGCTGATGAGATTAACACGATCGCCCAGCAGGTGGATGAAGATTCCATCCTTTCAAGGACAGGAGGAGCACCATCGCTGGCTGTGGGGATGGCCCATATCTTCTCTAAGATTGTAGGTGGCCCTGAACTTATGGCCTTCTGGTACCATTTTGCGATTCTTTTTGAAGCAGTATTCATATTAACGACCATTGATGCCGGAACGAGGGTAGGAAGGTTCATGCTGCAGGATCTGCTGGGCAACATCTATAAACCGCTTGGCCGCACAGATTGGATGCCTGCTGTTTATATCACGAGTGCCCTTGTTGTTGCCAGTTGGGGCTACTTCCTTGTCGTGGGAGTGACCGATCCTCTTGGCGGGATCAATACCCTTTGGCCGTTATTCGGTATCACGAACCAGATGCTCGCTGCGATCGCTTTAATCGTAGCTACGACAGTCATCCTAAAAATGGGCAAGACCAAGTACTGCTGGGTAACACTGGCTCCGCTGGCTTGGCTGATGATTGTAACGTTTACAGCAGGATGGCAGAAAATTTTCTCATCGCTTCCCAAAATCGGCTTTTTAAAACAAGCTGAAGTCACTCAGCAAGCGCTGGATGCCGGGAAATTGCCGCCGACTATTCCAACAGCAGAAGCGGCCAAGCAGATTATTTTCAACAACCAGCTTAATGCAGTGCTGACTGGAATCTTCATGCTTCTTATTCTTGGAGTGTTGATTGATGCTATGAGAATATGGGGGAAAGTTTGGTTTAAAAAGGAAGAACTTCCGACAAGTGAGGAGCCGTTTAAGCAAACCAATATAAGCGAGGTGTCTTAATGAACCAGCATAATCTCCGTTCCGTCATCAAGAGGATCAGAGACGGAGCAGGCGTGATTCGAAAAATCAGCAAAGGAATCTCCAATCTACCGGACTATGACTCCTATGTCAAACACATTCAAAAGAATCACCCGGAAGTCGCTCCTCCTACCGAGGCTGAGTTCTTTAAAGACTTTCTTAACAAAAAATACGGAGCATCCGCAAAAAGGTGCTGTTAGAAAGGAAGCCCGCATTTGTTTATGCGGGCTTTTTTTTAAACCTCTATAACAGCATTGGCAGAAGGGGCTATGTTAATATAAAGGAAATGAGGTGAAGAGGAAAATGGCCTTAATTACAAAGATCACGACACAGAAAAAGAACAGTGACCGTTTCAATGTTTTTATTGATCAGGGAAACGGGGAAGAGTTCGGTTTCAGCGTGGATACGGATATTCTCATAAAATATAAGCTGAAAAAAGGATTGGAAATTAATACACAGGAATTAAGCTCTGTACTTTATGAAGATGAGATCAAAAAAGGATTTAACAAGGCTTTGCAGTTCTTATCTTTTCGAATGAGGTCAGAGAAGGAAGTACACGATTATTTGAAGAAGAACGAATATGAGGAAAGTGTCATTCAAGAAGTTATTAAACGGCTAAAAGAATACAAATACCTGGATGATGCTGAATTTGCCAAGATGTTTGTTAGAACGAGAAAGAATACGACATCCAAGGGGACGGGCGTTATAGCGAGGGAACTCGTCCAAAAAGGGGTTTCATCAGGACATATGGAAGCAGCCCTGAGAGAATTTCCATACGAAGAACAAGTAGAATCAGCTATTAAGTTTGCAGCAAAGAAATCAAATCAAAGCAAAGGGATATCGAGCAATGAGAGGAAAAATAAAATTTCCCAGCAGCTCCTGCAAAAAGGATACTCCTGGGAAGTGATAGAAGAGGCTCTTCGAACGGTTGATCTTGAGAGCTCTGACGAAGAGGAAAGGGAAGCTTTGCTAAAACATGCTCATAAAGCCCACAGACGGTATAAAAAATTTTCCGGCCTGCAATATAAAAATAAGATGAAGCAGCATTTATACGGCAAAGGCTTCCCGATTACCTTAATTGATGAAATATTAGAGTCCGAGCTTATCGATCAATAAAAATTTCGGGCTTTCCCTGGTCTTCTTTCGCGATTTGTAGGGCAACCTGCTCTGGAGTTTTGAAGCGGGATTTGTCCTTCACATGATCCGAATGGTCCCAGAAGGGGGTATCCATACCTCCCATATAGACAGCGGTTACTTGAATGCCTGTGCCATCCAGTTCTTTAACGAGACTTTCAGTAAACCCTTTTACTGCGAACTTGCTGGCGCAATACACCGATTCATTGACTTTTCCTCTTAGACCAGCAGTGGAAATGATGTTCATGATTTTTCCTTCTTTCCGCTCTTTAAAGTAAGGCAAGGAAGTCTTTGTCGTAAAAATGGTCCCCTTTATATTTGTATCCAGCATGGTTTCAATCTCATCCACACTCAGTTCAACCAATGGACCAAAGATTCCGGAACCAGCATTGTTGATGAGCATATGTACATCTTCACGCTGAAATAACGGTCCGAAAACATGCTGAACTTCATCCATCGAGGTAATGTCACAAGAATAGCAATCAGCCTTAATTCCTTGAGAATTCAGGCTGTCAGCGACAGAATTAAGCTTCTTTAATGAACGTCCGATCAAAATGACTTTATATTGCTTTCCATATTCCTCAGCAAGTGCCGCTCCAAGACCTGAACCGCCTCCCGTTATAATCACTGATTTCATAAAAATTCATCACTCCGATACGTTTGGATTCTTACCCAATGTTTATTATACTAAAAGCACAGGAGAACGGAGGCGCACCATGGAAAAAAGATATAGCGAAATGACAAAAACTGAACTGACAGCCGAAATAGCGGATCTTCATGCCAAAGCTCAAAAAGCAGAGCAAATGGGGATGGTCAGCGAGTTTTCGGTTTATGAACGAAAAATCACGATGGCAAAGTCTTATCTGCTTGATCCATCTGTCTTTGAAGCCGGTGAAACGTATCCCATTCAAGGAGATCCGGGTTCAACCTTTAAAATATTGTATATGAACGGAATTTTCGCATGGGGTTATCGAAACGGATCCCATGAACTTGAGGCATTTCCTATTGCGATGCTGGTACAGCAATAATAATGAAAAAAGAAGCGGGAAAAGCCGCTTCTTTTTCCGGCACTAATAATGCTTGCGTGTTTGAATGTAAGCCTTATTGGCATTGCCGTTTTGTCTGGCATCCATCATAACCGCAAGAACTATTGATCGTCTCGGTGTCGATTGGATAAAAACATTCGTTCCTGTGGTCGGTCTTGAATGGATCCATCTGGCCGTTTTGAAGAAAATTCTTCTTTGGCTCTCGGCTCACCTGAGAAGGAGATCCGATTAGGGAAGTTTTTAGCTTTGTTTCGCATCGATTAGCCCTCCTTAAAATCGGTTCTCACCTAGTATGGTTTGAATAAAACCCTTTAATGTGAGCCAGTAACGGCAAAATAATGGATAAGGAGGAAGTAAAAATGGAGGATAGGTTTGCCCGGCTTGCCCGCAAGTTATTAGATAAGAATCAAAATTTGACCTATGAGGAAGCAAGAAGCTGGATCGAAGGGCTTTGGGAGGATTTTGAGTCAACAAGAGCCAAGGCTGGCTATGAATATGGCGGCAAAAATAAAACAGAAGAGATGGTCGTGCAATGGATTACGAGCTACGTCCCCAAACTGCATGAATACCAGACCATGAATCCGAAGTTCAAACACTTAAAAAAAAAGCAGTGACAGCATAAAAAAAGTGATGAAGGAACATTTCCTTCATCACTCATTTTTTAGAAGATTGGATGGAGTAAAGTCCATCTTTTTGCGCAAGCGGTCCTCGCTGTATACCCAGCCGGTATAGGATGTAATGATTTCAAGATCCTCATCAAGCTGGACTAGTGCAACAAAGGGATAATGCCCTTTGCTTCTATAGCGGAGATCGATAAAACGCACTTCATATCCATGGTTGTTTTTTTCAACTTCCCACCGATAAACCGGGGAGAAAGAAAGGAACGCTGAAATATTCTTGTCTTCTCTCGCTGCCTGAATGATTTTAGTGTCAGGAACTTCCACACGGTCAAACGTGTCAAGAACCTTGAGACGGCCATGTTTAATATTGGCAACGAAAAACTGGTGGTTAGTTTTAATAGCAAGATGATACTGGCTCCATTTTAGCGTTGGAGAAACAATGACTTCGATTGTCTCAGGAATATTCCTCCGAACGATTTGTGCTATTTTGTACCTGTTCCAGATTCTGAGGAAATAGTAGCCTGCCATGATCAAATAAACGGCAGAAAATATAATTCCAGGATCGAAGCCGATATACCAAAGCAACAGACCGGCAATATGGATAATGAAAATAAACGGATCAAAAATGCTGATTACACCGAGTGCTATCCATTTTTTTGAGAAGGGATAGAGTGCTTGCGTACCATAAGCATTAAATATATCTACAAATACATGTAAAAATACGGCCAATGACGTCCACAGCCATAAATGAAGGCCGTTTGAGTACGGAACAAACAGGTAAATGATCAATGACAACAGGGCCGGCCAGATAAAAAGAGCAGGCACAGAATGGGTAATTCCCCTGTGGTTGCGGATATAGACGGCATTGTTTCTTAATTTTAGAATGGTATCAAAATCTGGTGCTTGTGAACCAACCAATGTACCGAGGAGTACAGCATGGGCGGTTATTGGATCTGCAGAGACAGCCGGATCAAGCATGGCTAATCCGCCGAGCCCTAATCCCATTACAACATGGGTTCCAGTATCCAATATACACACCTCCTAACTCATATAAGATGATTGCGATAATTGTTTAAAATTGGAGGACCAATCATGAATCAAAAATTAACGGTTTTTATCGAGTATAAAGTAAAACCTGACATAATTGAACAATATGAAGCTCATATGCAAAGTGTGCTGATTGAATTAATGAAAGACGGCGCCCGCAATACCTCCTGGCTCAAAGCGCTGGATCAAGACTCTCTCTATGTGGAAAGTTTTGATGTTGAAGGTTCTGAGGTATATCACTCTTTAAAGCAGCTCAGGCTCTTAAAAGGCCATCCGGTATATGGGCCGCTTGATCAGATGATTTCGGGCGGACTGTCCAAACTCCATTGCTGGGCATTTAAAAAGAAAGGTGAGTAATAATACGTTGAATCGTTCTGAAACATATATTGAAGACTTTCCAGTTCAAGGTTTCCAGCAGGATCTAATTAACTGGTATCAAGAGAATCAGCGCGATCTTCCCTGGAGATTGAATCAGGATCCATATAGAGTATGGGTTTCCGAAATCATGTTGCAGCAAACCCGCGTGGATACTGTCATTCCTTACTTTAACCGTTTCCTGTCTTTATTTCCTACCCTTACCGACCTGGCTGAAGCGGATGAAGAAAAGGTTTTAAAGGCATGGGAGGGTTTAGGTTATTATTCCCGTGTTCGTAATTTGCAAACCGCAGTAAGAGAAGTCGCCGAGCAATATGGAGGGACAATACCCGATACAGCCGATGAAATATCAAAGCTTAAGGGTGTTGGGCCGTATACGGCAGGAGCGATCTTAAGTATTGCTTACGGAGTACCTGAACCTGCGGTAGATGGCAATGTGATGAGGGTGCTCTCCAGGATCCTGCTCATCTATGAGGATATTGGAAAAGCTAAAACAAGAATGCTGTTTGAAGATGCTGTTCGAAAATTGATTTCAAAAGAAGATCCTTCTTCGTTTAATCAGGCGCTTATGGAGCTTGGAGCTCTCATTTGCACGCCAAAATCACCGGCTTGCCTGATCTGTCCTGTTCAGGAGCACTGCAGGGCTTTTGATCAGGGAAGACAGAAAGAACTCCCTGTAAAAGAAAAGAAAATAAAGATCAAACAAGTGGATATGGCTGCACTCATCTTACGTAATCAAGAAGGGAATTACCTGATTCATAAAAGACCGAAAGAAGGGCTGCTTGCTAATCTTTGGGAATTTCCGAATGTACCTGTTCATAAGAGGGGAGTAAGCGAGAAAGAGGATCTGAAGGTTTTCATTGAAGCTGAATGGGGTATTTCTGCTGCTGTCGGCGATCAAGTGAGTAACATAGAACACGTATTTTCCCATTTGAAATGGAACATACAGCTTTTTGAAGGACAATGCAGCCATGAAGCAATGGATGCTGCGGATTTAAAGTGGGTAACGCTGGAAGAGATGGAGTCCTATCCTTTTCCAGTATCACATCAAAAAATTATCAAATTGGCAAAAGAGGTGACGGCATGAATCTATATCTGGAAAACAAACGGGTACTTATAACTGGCGGTTCAAAAGGTTTAGGCAAGGGCATCGCCAAGCTGTTTTTGGAAGAAGGTGCATCTGTAGGTATTTGCGGGCGCAGCCAAGAAACCCTTGAACAGGCAAAATCTGAATTGGATGGCGAACTCATCATTCTAAAGGGAGATGTGACATCCCGAGAGGACAGGGAGCGAATTATACGTGAATTTATTGGGGAGTTTGGCGGCATTGATATTTTAATCAATAATGCTGGAGGCAGTAATGGATCTTCAGTAATGGAAACAAGTATGGAGGAGTTTGAAGAGGCGGTTCACCTTAATTTTTTATCCGCTGTTGGAATGAGCAAGCTTGCGGCTGAATACATGGTTAAAAATGAAAAAGGAACCATTATTAACATTTCCTCAATTTTCGGAAGGGAATCCGGCGGCAAACCGACTTACAACGGAAGCAAAGCGGCTCTCATCTCATTTACTAAATCGTTTGCTGATGAAATGATCCAGCATGGAGTACGGATCAGCGGTGTCGCTCCCGGATCAGTGCTGCACCCTACTGGAAATTGGCAGAAACGGTTAAAGGAAAACCCGGAACAGATCAACCAGTATGTACAGCAGCACATACCCGCACAGCGGTTTGGTACGGTCGAAGAGATTGCCAACACGGTTGTGTTCCTTTCTTCAGACCGGGCATCCTGGGTTATAGGAGCGACGTTAAACGTTGACGGCGGGCAATCCTACAGCAATTTTTAATTGGTAAATAAAAAATTGAGCCTGAATATTCAGGCTCAGCTTTTTTCATTAATCCACTTTCGGGGTTGTTCCTCTTTCCCAGCTGGCCTCATCGTTCGAAAGGCCTCCTCTGGATTCAATTTCTTTAATAATTTCACGATGTATCGTTGTTCCTTCCTCATTCAGATAGGGGGCAATTTGCTGGAAAGACTGATGGAAATATGCCAATTCACTGTCTTTCCATTCTTTTTTAGCAACCATATCTAATTCTGTCATATCTCTTCCTACGTACATAAGATCGACCTCCCAAGGCGTTATAGGTGCCAGGCACCATAAAAAATAATCGCCTTTAGTTTTTGAAACCATTTGCAATCCTATACCCTGTCTCATGGGCCCGCAATCGTTGGAAATATACAATAAAAAATTATTTTTTGTTCACATAAAAACATCCGCAGAGGGTTAAATTAATTTTCGTGGAGGTGATACTAATGGACAAACAGCAAAACAAAACAAACGCACAGCAAGTTAAAAAGCAAAACCAACAGTCTCAAGCTGGTAAAGGTCAATATGGTGCTGAGTTTGCAAGCGAAACTGACGCTCAACAAGTTCGTCAGCAAAACGCTCAATCTCAACAACAAAAAGGCCAAGGTAACCAAAACCAACAGTAACCTCTATCCAGAATGCTCCCTGCTATACGCAGGGGGCATTTTTGGTTTTCTGGCTAATTTAGACAAGGTTTTTAAGATACATACTAAGGGAAAAAGAACAATGACTAGGGAAAATGAAAAAATGGGCGAGCTTTTTTTCAATAAACAGGGTAACTATCATTTCCAAACTATTCTTAAAACGATATACTATAGGAGAGAAAATAACGTAAAGTAACTGTTTCTTGGGGATGATGAAGGCCGGGCAGGGCTAGAATAGTGATGAGACGATACAATGAACGAATTTGTACAACGAAGCTGGTGAATTACCTAAATGTTCTAATTTAAATTGGAAAGGAGTTCGCACATACCTGGTAACCCATTGGCTTCCGGAAATGCGAAGGAAAGGAGAGGCATATGAGTTTTCCCACACCCGGAAGTATTATTGATATACAAAGCTATAAACATAACGGATCACTCCATCGCACCTGGGAAGATACGGTTATCCTCAAGGGGAGTTCGTCTGTAGTTATAGCAGGAAATGATCGTATTCTTGTAACGGAATCAGATGGCAGGCAGTGGCGGACGAGAGAGCCGGCGATCTGCTATTTCAATTCCAAGCAATGGTTTAATGTAATCGGCATGATCCGGCAGGACGGTTTTTATTATTATTGTAATCTGGGGACACCCTATATATGGGATAATGAGGCACTAAAATATATCGATTATGACCTGGATATTAAGGTTTTTCCCGACATGTCCTATATTCTATTAGATGAAGATGAATACAGCTTGCACAGGCAAATGATGAAATATCCCCATGAACTCGATTACATTATTAAAAAGAATTTAAATGAATTAATTTCCATGATCAATCAGAGAAAAGGCCCATTCGAACCAGGCTTTATAGAGCAATGGTACGAAAGGTATTTGGAGTTTAGATAAGAAAAAACCTGTTGAATCCAGCGTTCAACAGGTTTTTCTGACAATAATAATAGTAATCGTAAAAAACGCCTGCGCGGGGAAGCCGTATATCGATCCCTTAAAGAGGCGTTTTAAGCTTTTAAAAGGGCTCTTCAGCATTTCTTGATCCAGCTTCAGCAGGCAGAGCCTCGGCCGCTTCGTTCTCACACCTCAACACAAAAGGCGTGTTGTTGTGCGAGCACTCCATCGTCTATCGGCTCTAAACGCCTGCTTCAGCATTTCATATAAGAAGGTGTAATTTTGGATAGTATCAGAAGGTATTTGGGTTTTGTAAAGCCCTACAAAAAACAAATTGGATGGACCATTGTAATTGGGATTTTAAAGTTTGGTATTCCCTTGCTCATCCCGCTTATTTTAAAATATGTGGTCGATACGATTATAAATGGACAGGGTTTGACGAGCGGTGATAAACTCAGCAAGCTGCTTTGGCTGATGGGAGGTTCATTCTTCATTTTCGGTGTGCTTCGTCCGCCGATCGAATATTATCGGCAGTATTACGCACAATGGGTCGGAAGCAAAATCCTATATGATATCAGGGATAAGCTTTATGGACATATTCAGCGGCTCTCCTTACGTTTTTATTCCAATAACAAGTCGGGTGAAATCATATCGAGGGTAATCAATGACGTTGAGCAAACGAAGGATTTTGTCATCACAGGCTTAATGAATGTCTGGCTTGATATGTTTACGATTGTGATTGCGATTGTGATCATGGCAACGATGGATGGATGGCTGACGGTTGTCGCATTGGCGATGCTGCCGTTTTACGGCCTCTCCGTTAAATATTTTTATACAAGGCTAAGAGGTCTGACGAAACAGCGTTCGCAGGCGCTCGCGGAAGTGCAGGGGCATCTGCATGAACGAGTCCAGGGGATGTCAGTCATCAGAAGCTTTGCTCTTGAGGATTATGAGCAAGTTCAGTTTGATAAAAGAAACTCCCATTTTCTGAACAAAGCGATGGATCAGACAACCTGGAACGCCAAAACGTTTGCGGTTGTAAATACGATTACAGATATAGCACCGCTTCTAGTTATCGGTTTTGCGGCATATAGGGCGATAGGAGGCCATATATCTGTCGGAGAAGTGGTCGCATTTGCCGGCTATATGGACAGGCTGTATAATCCGCTCAGAAGGCTGGTTAATTCATCGACAACCCTTACACAGTCACTCGCGTCCATGGACAGGGTCTTCGAATTTATGGATGAGGAATATGATATTAAAGATCAGCCGAAAGCAAGGGAACTTACGGATGTAAAAGGAGAGCTGTCGTTTAACGAAGTATATTTCCGGTACAATGAGGATGAACCGTACGTTCTGAAAGGAATCGATCTTAGAGTAGAACAAGGGCAGACGATCGCCCTCGTAGGGATGAGCGGTGGCGGGAAATCCTCGCTTGTCAGCCTTATCCCCAGGTTTTATGACGTGTCGAAGGGCAGCATCCTGCTCGATGGGGAAGATATCCGGAGTTTCAAAGTGCGTTCGCTCAGGGATAAGATTGGCATGGTCCTTCAAGATAACATTTTGTTCAGTGAATCGGTTAAGGCCAATATCCTGATGGGAAATCCTGAAGCATCTGATGAAGAGGTTGCTGCAGCTGCAAAAGCAGCAAATGCGCATGAGTTCATTATGAATCTGCCCCAAGGATATGATACGAAAATTGGTGAACGGGGAGTTAAACTTTCAGGAGGGCAAAAACAGCGGGTTGCCATCGCCAGGGTCTTCCTGAAGAATCCGCCGATTTTAATCCTTGATGAAGCGACTTCCGCCCTTGATTTGGAAAGCGAGCACCTCATTCAAGAATCGCTTGAAAAGCTTGCAAAAGACCGTACCACCTTTATCGTTGCACACCGCCTAGCAACCATCACCCACGCAGACCGTATAGTAGTTGTCGATAACGGTGAGATTGCTGAAAGCGGAACCCATTATGAGTTAATGAAAAAAAGAGGAGTGTACTACAACCTGTTTACGGTTCAGCAGCTTGGTGATTGAATTGGTAATTGATGGGCAGAAAGTTGCAATTGCATAACATGCCATAAGAAAAAAGAACGGGGCAGCCAAAGGCTTCCGTTCTTTTTTTGTGTTAGAAAGGACCCGGGTTTCCTAACAAACGACAAGATTATTAAAAATTTTTAGAAATTTTAATATTGTCAAATTATTAGACTAGTGTCATAATTTCAATAGAGTGTCCTACAAATTGTTCACGCTGTAAGTAAATGTCATCACGAAGAAAGGGGTGGGATAGTGAGCAGTCCAGTCTTGGAAGTAAAAGGATTAAGGACTTCTTTTCAGACGGATGATGGGGAAGTTTCGGTTGTCAATCACATCGATTTCCAGATCAATTCCGGTGAAGTACTTGGAATTGTAGGAGAATCGGGATGCGGCAAAAGTGTTACTTCATTATCGGTCATGGGACTCGTTCCAACACCTGCGGGGAAAGTTGAAGGAGATATTTTGTTTAAAGGGGAAAATCTTACTTCAGCATCTGAGAAAAGGATGCGCCAGATTCGCGGGAATGAGATAGCAATGATTTTTCAGGAGCCGATGACCAGTCTAAATCCGGTGTTTACTATCGGCAGCCAGCTGATCGAGGCTTTGCAAATACATAAGAAATGGCCAAAAAAGAAGGCAAAGGCACATGCCGTTGAAATGCTTAAAATGGTTGGGCTTCCACGGGCGGAAGAACTGATGAAGGACTTTCCCCACCAGCTGTCAGGGGGAATGCGCCAGCGTGTCATGATCGCAATGGCCATGATCTGTTCCCCGAAACTGCTGATCGCAGACGAACCGACCACCGCGCTAGACGTGACAATTCAGGCTCAGATTCTTGAGCTTATGAAAAAATTGAACGATGAGACCGACACAGCCATCATGATGATCACCCATGATTTGGGCGTAGTTGCTGAAATGTGCCAGCGCGTTGTCGTTATGTATGCAGGTAGAGTCGTTGAAGAGGCAGATGTAAAAACGATTTTCACGAGTCCGAAACATCCATATACGGTTGGCCTGATTCAATCTGTTCCTGATATGAGGGATAAAAAAGAACGTCTTTATTCCATCCCAGGAAATGTGCCAAAACCCGGATCTGTGAAAGCGGGGTGCCAGTTTGCTCCGAGATGCGCCCATGCCTATGAGCGCTGCCAGAGCGAAACACCAGCGCTTGAAACCCTTGAAGGCGGCCAAAAAGTAAGATGCTGGCTGTATGAGGATCAGAAAGGGGTAGACATCGTTGACCGAACCATTAGTTAAAGTTGAGAACTTAAAAAAGCACTTTCCGATTAAAGGCGGAGTGCTTGGGAAAACAGTCGGAGAAGTAAAAGCAGTGGACGGTGTATCCTTTACCATTCAAAAAGGTGAAACTCTGGGACTTGTCGGTGAGAGCGGATGCGGGAAATCTACGACCGGACGCATGCTGCTCAGGCTTCTCGAACCGAGTGACGGCAAGATCTATTTTGAAGGGCAAGATGTGACTGCGCTTTCTTCGAACGCGATGCGCAAGATGCGAAGAGAGATGCAAATGGTTTTTCAGGATCCCTTTGCTTCACTTAATCCGAGGCATACCGTTGAAAAAATACTGGAAGAACCGCTGATCGTTCACGGAGTAAAGGACACAAAAGAACGCCAGAGAAGGGTGAAGGAGCTGCTTGAAGTCGTAGGATTAAGCAGTTATCATGCGAAACGCTATCCCCATCAGTTCAGCGGTGGGCAGAGGCAAAGAATCGGCATCGCCCGTGCACTGGCTGTTAACCCTAAACTGATCATCGCTGATGAACCTGTCTCGGCGCTGGATGTATCCATCCAATCGCAAGTACTGAACCTTTTGCAAGACTTGCAGGAAGAATTCGGGCTTACTTACCTTTTTATCGCCCATGATCTTGGAGTCGTACGACACATTAGCGACAGAGTCGGTGTCATGTATCTCGGCAGGATCGTAGAACTGTCAGACAGCGAACAGCTTTATGACAATCCTATGCATCCTTATACACAGGCCTTGCTTTCTGCCGTACCTATTCCCGATGTTGAAGTAAAAAAGGAGCGCATCATTTTAAAAGGTGATGTCCCAAGCCCGTCCAACCCTCCAAAAGGATGTGCGTTCCATACGCGATGTCCTCAAGCGATGGATGTATGCGCTGCAGAGCGTCCGGTATTTAAGGAAGCTGAGAAGGGCCACTACGTTGCCTGTCATCTTTATTGATGGCAGCTCGTACACATAAATAGAGGCAAAAATCTATATAAAAAATGGGGGAAAGAAGATGAAGAGAAGTATATTGACAGCTCTTGCATTAATCCTGGTCCTGTCTTTAGGACTGGCTGGCTGTAAATCCTCAAGCGAAAGCACCGGCGGAAAAGGAAGTTCCAGCGGTGGCGGCGTCATGATCTACGGGCGCGGCGGTGATGCAGTAGGACTGGATCCTGCTCATGAAACAGACGGTGAATCTTTCATCGTTACTGAGCAAGTGATGGAAACACTAACTGGATACAAAAAAGAAAATACAGATGTTGTTCCTGAACTTGCGAAGAGCTGGAAGATTGAAGATGGCGGAAAGAAGTACACATTTACGTTGGAAAAAGGCATTAAGTTCCAAGATGGAACTGACTTCAACGCTGATGCGGTTGTTAAGAACTTTGACCGCTGGATGAACGGTGATGCTGCTAAATTCCCTTATTACGCATCCATGTTCGGTGGATATAAAAAGGATCCTGGCCACGTCATTAAAGAAGTTAAAGCTATTGATGACACTACAGTTGAATTTACATTGAAACGCCCACAAGCTCCATTCCTTAAAAACCTTGCGATGAGCCCGTTTGCCATTTCCAGCCCGGCTGCGATTGACAAATACGGCGACAAATATGGCGAGCATCCTGTAGGAACAGGACCGTTCAAGTTTAAAGAGTGGAAACGCGGGGATACCATTTCAGTTGTGAAAAACGATAAATATTGGAAAAAAGGGCTTCCAAAACTTGATGGGGTAACCTTCAAAGTCATCAAAGATAACTCTTCACGCTTAAATGCTCTTACAAAAGGCGAAGTTGACTTGATTGACGGAGTAAACCCGAGTGATATTGATAAGATCAAAGCGGATAACAAGCTTCAAATTTTTGAGCGTCCTTCTATGAACGTTGCTTACTTTGGCTTCAATGTTGAAAAAGCTCCGTTTAACAAAAAAGAAGTCCGCCAGGCGATCAGCCACTTAGTAAACAAAGACGAATTGATCAAAAACTTCTACAACGGAACAGCTGAACCGGCTACTACGCCGCTTCCTTCTTCCATTGCAGGACAAAACAAGGATATCCAGGATTATGGATATGACGAAGCAAAAGCAAAAGAACTTTTGAAAAAAGCTGGATACGAAAAAGGCTTCAAAATGGACCTTTGGGCGATGCCGGTATCACGTCCTTATATGCCAAACGGACAAAAGATTGCTGAAGCGATCCAGGCAAACCTTGCCAAGGTTGGAATTAAAGCAAACATCGTTACATTTGAATGGGGTACGTACCTTGAAAAACTCCGTAAAGGTGAGGCACCTGCCTTCTTGATTGGATGGACAGGGGATAACGGAGACGCAGATAACTTCCTATACGCTCTTCTTGATAAAGACACGATCGATTCTAACAACTATTCACGCTATAAGAGTGAGCCAGTTCATAAGCTATTGATTGAAGCGCAATCAACAGCAGATGAAGGAAAACGTGAAGAGCTTTACAAAAAAGCACAGGAGATCATCCATGAAGATGCTCCATGGGTACCTCTAGTGCATGCTAAGCCACAGCTTGCAGGTACAAGTTCAATTAAAGGATTCTACCCGCATCCAAAAGGGTCTCAGTCATTTGTTGATGTTTCCATGAAGTAATGAAGAAATTGGGGAGTATCTTGCATGCTCCCCTTTTGTTTTGGAGAAAAACATCAGGGTGCTATAACGACAACTACGCGTAAATGAGGTGTGGACATGTTTTCTTATACCATTAGAAGGATTGGTTTGCTTATCCCGGTGCTTCTCGGGATGACGTTTATTGTATTTATGATGATAAGGGCAATTCCGGGGAATCCTGCTCAATTGATCCTTGGCCAGCAGGCTTCAAAGCAGGCTATCGCAACATTAACAAAGCAATTGGGACTGGATCAGCCATGGTACTCCCAGTTTGTTCATTATTTAACCGGTCTTTTTCAAGGTGATCTTGGAATGTCGCTGAAATCAAGAACACCGATCAGCGAGGAGCTCTGGCCGTATCTTGCCGCTACAATCGAACTTTCACTGGTCGCAATTCTGATTGCAGTGGTCGTCGGAGTCAATGCAGGCATTATCTCTGCCTGGTTCCAAAATTCCTGGTTCGATTATGGAGTTATGCTTATTGCATTGATCGGAGTATCCATGCCTATTTTCTGGCTAGGATTGATGGAACAATATTTTGTTTCCATCAAATGGGACTTGCTGCCGACAACAGGCAGGGACAATATCAGGATGCCGGTAGAGGCCATCACACATCTGTATTTGCTTGACACATTACTGGAGGGCAGATTTGATCAGTTTATTGAAGTCGTTAAGCATTTAATCCTTCCGGGAATTGCACTTGGCACGATTCCAATGGCAATCATCGCAAGGATGACAAGATCAAGCATGCTTGAAGTTATGCGATCGGATTATATCCGCACAGCAAAGGCAAAAGGGTTAAAGATGTTCTGGGTAGTGTACAAGCATTCATTGAAAAATGCCATGATTCCTGTAGTCACGGTAATCGGTCTGCAGACAGGATTGCTTCTCGGCGGTGCCATTCTGACAGAGACCATCTTTGGATGGCCAGGGGTTGGCACATATATTTATGAAGCCATTCAGTCGCGTGATTATCCCGTCATCCAATCTGGAATTCTGGTAGTGGCCACACTGTTTGTACTCATCAATCTGTTTGTTGATATTTTGTATGCGGCCATTGATCCGCGCATCAAATACTGATAGGGGGAGTTTATTATGGCTGAATTAGCAAGAACAACACCACCGTTAACAAACCCGCCGAAAGTGGAACAAGGTGACGACAAAGTCATCTCTCCCTGGAAGGATGCGTGGCGTTCATTCAAGAAGAATAAATTAGCGATGGTCGGACTGGGAATTGTTATTTTCTTTATTTTAATCGCTATTCTGGCTCCTGTTTTGGCGCCTTATAGCTTTTCGGATCAGCATCTAGCGGACAAGCATCTGGCGCCTTCGGGAGAGCATTGGTTTGGAACAGATGAATTCGGACGGGATATCTTCAGCAGAGTTTTATACGGGGCAAGGATTTCATTATGGGTGGGCTTCGTCTCTGTAGCCGGATCAGTCATTGTAGGATCGGCCCTTGGAATCATCGCAGGCTATTATGGAAAATTCATTGATGGAATCATCTCAAGGATCTTTGATATCCTGCTGGCGTTTCCGAGTATTCTTCTCGCTATTGCGGTCGTTTCTGTATTGGGGCCATCTTTAAGAAATGCGCTTATCGCTATTGCCATCATTAATGTGCCGATATTTGGACGTCTTGTACGGTCGAGGGTTCTGAGTGTAAAAGAAGAAGAGTATATCACAGCGGCTAAGGCGATTGGTATGAGGGATTCCAGAATTTTGATACACCATGTGCTTCCAAACAGCATGGCGCCTATCATTGTGCAAGGGACCTTGGCCATTGCAACAGCAATCATTGAGGCAGCTGCCTTAGGGTTTTTAGGACTTGGGGCACAGCCTCCAACTCCTGAGTGGGGAAAAATGCTCGCGGATTCCAGGGACTTTATCATCCAGGCGCCGTGGACCGTTATCTTCCCGGGTATAGCGATCATGCTTACAGTTTTGGGCTTTAACCTGATGGGTGATGGACTTCGTGACGCGCTTGATCCAAGAATGAAAAACTAATAGAGGAAGCCTGACATGAAAATGTCAGGCTTCTTTTACGGACTAATATTCTAATCTATTTTCTGTTCTTTAATCGTTAGCTCATTGTCATCGGTGTGATGGTTTTTGAAGCTCTCAACGAGCCGGTTCAAATGCTCCAATTGATCACTGTAATCGATTATTAAGGCGAAAACAGGAAACAGCTGCATCCATTGATCATTATGGGGAGTCGTATAATAACTCATGAACGACTGCATTAAAGAACTTTTATTCTCACATAGCTCATCAAGCATGCCAACAGAATGCTGTGAACGGATTTTACCAGTGTATTTCAAAAGGATTTGTTCATGGTAATTGGTCAGACAGTCAAGCTGTTCCGTGATCAGATGTTGAAGATCTTCAGGCATGCAGAGCATTTCATTCTCATGGCGGTGAAGACTTCTTAGCAGTTCGAGAGATTTTTTAGTCGTAAAAATCATCTGCCGGTAGAGTACAAGCTTACGGCCTTTGGTAAATTGATTGTTTTTAAAATAAGTGCGGTCTTCTTTGTATAAAAGATAGAGCTGATCCATTTTAAAGCTGTTTTCTTTCATTGTCCCTATGTCATCCTTGATGGCAGAATAATCAGAGGCATGCCGGATAATCATACGGATCCATTTGATGATGTCGTCTGTCAGATTAGAGATACTGAAGTAAAGTTTTGTTTCATATTTTGGCGGCATAAAAATCAGATTGACAAGAAAAGCTGATACGACGCCCAGCATGATCAATAGAAAACGGCCCATCGCAAACGATATAAAATTAGGTGTCTGACTTTCCATAATGACAATAACCGTCACGATGGCAAGGGGAATGGTCTTTTCATTCTTCATCTTTAAGTTTACAGCGATGACAATAACGACTACAAATCCGATGACAAACGGGCTGTTGCCCAGCAAAAGGACCGAGACGATGGCAAAGAATGCTCCGATTATATTACCCTGAGCCTGCTCAATAATGGTTTGATAGGACCTGTAGATCGATGGCTGAATGGCAAATGTTGCTGCGATTGCAGCAAAGACAGGTGTACTCAGGTTGAAAAACATGGCTAAATAAATGGCCATGGTGATGGCTAATCCCGTTTTTATCATTCGGGCTCCAAGTTTCATCTTGAATTGGTGTTCCCTTCTATAAGTAAGATAATAATCTTGACAACTATACAATGATTCCCACTAATAATCAAGTATTCATTTATAACAAAAATATGAATTAAAAGGGGCTGTCCAGAAAGTCGAAAATTGACCTTCAGGCAGCCCCTTTTTGGCTTGAAAAATCTTCAATGAAAAGTTAATTGAAGTGGAAG
>NZ_JARMMC010000018.1:0-96537 GCF_036216745.1 Fictibacillus sp. B-59209
CTTTGTAGCTATTGGGTGTGGTTGATTTCAGTTACAGGCAGCTCGCTTACCGCGGGGCGTGCGATAAGCCCCACGGCGCAACCGCCTTTGGGTCTTACCTGTCACGCTACCCGCGCAGGAGTCTCGCCCCTTGCACTCCAATCAACTGGTCAATGAAGGACCTTTACAGTAATGTCCCCAAAGCAACAATCTTTTAGAAAAGAGCCTTACCGTTAAACCAATCTCCCTTCACTGGAGAATCAGTAAAAAATGTATTCCAGGCGTCAAGCAATTTGGGCTGTTGGTCCGCAATTCGCAATATACAAGGTTGCAGCCTTTCATGAAAAAGCTCCCGGTTTAGGTGTTTGCCTGTTTCTATCCTGCTGGCTAGATCGTTAAATCTGGTGACCCGTATGCCAGCAAGTTTGGCATGGTTGTTATTATGAACCACCCGATCATCAATAAAATTTTGCTCATTAATAATAAGAGCCATGGTAAGGATCCGGCTCTCTTGACTGTGCCAAAAATGTTCCCAAATCGGTTTTATGAAGGCGGAGGTTTCAAGCCCTGGCAGTAAATGAAAAAGACTTCTTCTGGCACGTTTGCTTTCCTCATACAAGAGAAGCTGCGGTTATACATCTTGAAAGATGAGGCTGATCGCTGTCTCTAATGCCCAATAGATTGGAAGGCGGAAATAAAAAATAAACCCTCAAGGGCGGCAGGAAGACCGTTCTTGAAGGTTCAACAAAAGCAAGTTTCTCTTATTTGGACGCTACTCCTCCCGAAAGAATAAATTTCATGGCATCTTCAGGTTTAATGTCCAAAACAGTAATGTTGGCTCTTGGAACCAAAAAGGTAAAACCGGCAATCTGAAACGTTTGCGGAATATAAACCGCCACATGTCCCATAAATGCCTCTGAAAGAACCTCTGGATTGTCAGTCGTAATAAAGCCGATGCTTTTCAAACCATTTTCAGGCATTTCAACCAGTACGACTGTAGAAAACGATCGTTTCTCCCCCAGTAAGGACTGAAAAGTATCTTTAATGACAGAATAGAGAGTTTTGACGAGCGGGATCCTTTCTAAAGCCGAATCCAGTAATGATATGAACCGCCCACTGATATATTGAGACGAGAGCCATCCTAATATGGTTAAAAGAACAATTGTCGCAAGTATGCCGATTCCCGGAATATAATCATTCTTCATATAATTTTTCAAGGTATCGCCAAGGATGCTGTCTAGAAAATCAAACACCTTTACGAGAACATAAAAAACCAAAATAATAGGCAGTGCAGTCAAAATTCCATTGATAAAATATTTCGCAATAGCTTTCAAAACAAATACCCCTTTAATTTAGAACAGTCGGCTGGTTTATTTTTTCTTTAAGTTTCTTCTGAAGAAGACGAGTAATCGGACCAATCGGATAGGTCCCTTTTTTGTCTCCCGTCACTGCAATGACAGGGGCAATCTCCATCGTTGTGCTTGAGATGAAAACTTCATCTGCCTCGAGGAGGTCATCCGTAGTAAATGCCTGTTCAGTGACGTCAAAATTCTCTTCGTTTGCAATCGTTAAAATATGCTGGCGAGTAATGCCGTTAAGGATCAGGTTGGTAGCCGGATGCGTATACAATGTTCCGTTTTTCACGATAAACAGGTTAGAAGATGACCCTTCTGTACATGTTCCTTCCCGATGCTGGAGCGCTTCGTGGCATCCATGGTCTGCCGCTTTTCTCTTGGCCATCGTGTTGCCCAGCAAGTTCAGGCTCTTTATGTCACACCTCAGCCAGCGGATATCTTCTGTAAGATAGGTTTTTACCCCATTCTCCTGAGCTTGGACGGGTGGATCCATTTTTCTTGCAAAGCCTGTGATCAGGCAGGCTGAGTCCCGCTCATATAAATGATTCCTTGGAGATGCTCCTCTTGTCATCTGTATGTATACTATTCCATTATGAATCTTGTTGACTTCAATCAGTTTAACTGTCAGATCTATAATCGTTTCGAGTGTGTAAGGCAGCTTCATTTCAAGCTTGGCTGCACTTTCGGCAAATCGCTTGAAATGCTCTTCCATTGAAAATGGTTTTCCGCCATAAATATAAACCACTTCATAAATTCCGTCACCGAAATTATAGCCTCTGTCTTCCATATCAATAGAAGCTTGATCTCTCTTAATAATTTGGTCTCCATACAATACATACTGAGTTTCCATTTAGATATCACCTCGTAATCGATTATATGACACCAGCGGGCCGTTTATCTACCCTAAAGAAACGATTCCTTACCAAGTTTTTGGATGCGCAAAAGGATTTTGTCATGAATAACTTCAAAATAAGCGGAGATGGCTGCTGCCTTTTGGATTGCAGGTTTCCATCCAATGAAATACTCGATCAATTTCTGGTTAAGTTAAACGAACATATAAACTTTCCATTGTTATTAACCGTGCATGAGAAAACCTTCAGCCCTGCAGGCTGAAGGTTTATTGATTAGGCTGTTTGTTTTTGCTTCGTGCGTTTTTCCTCCAGAGACGGCAGCACTTTAATAAAAATGGCAATTCCTGTACAAGCCATTAACATGAATATAAAGGTCATCCCCATTCGAGGGATAAAATGGCCGAGTGTAATGCTGACTGCGGCAATGGTCATTGCTCCCCGGTATACCATTCCGCTTACCGCCATGTAAGAACTGCGGAGATCATCGGGAGGAATGTCGGCAAGATAGGACTGTTCAATTGGAACAAACATCAATTCTCCAACCGTAGCGATGACCATAACTGTAAGCAGAATCAAGCCATGATTGCTGTAGGAAATGGTTAAGTAACCCACAGTATACAAAGCAAGTCCCAGAAAGAAAACACGTTTGTCTTTGAAGCGCGAAGTGATCTTGCTGACCAGAACAGCAAGAAGTACGACAAGCAGTGTGTTTTCTGTTCTCAGGATTCCCAGCATGTTGAAGCCATCTACTGAGAAGTTGAATAATTTCTGAACAGGCATATCTTGGCTTAAGCGGACAGAAACATAGTTTGATAAATGAAATTCAAGAGATAAGACCAATAAATAAGCAACGATAAACAAAATGAAAGTTGTATCTTTAAAAACGATTCTATAGCTGGATAAAATATCAGCCAGTACGCTTTTCTTTACTGTCTTCTTCACAGGAACATAGGTTTCCTTGATAAAAAATACGACAAGAATAACGGATACCATGGAAACAATGGATAGGCCGACAAGCAATTCAAAAAGATAATCTTTAAACAAGTAGCCTCCTGCCAAACCCCCAAGAGCAATTGAAAGATTATTTGTCCAATAGGTGATACCATACATGAATTTTCGGTTCTCTGGTGTGCTCACATCAATCAGCATCGCACTGGCCGCAGGGCCTGCCAGTCCCCAGCAGATGCTGTTAACCATCATCATGGCTATTGTTATGTAAGCAGCGGCCATTTCCGAATGTACCCATGGGCCATTTGCTGCTCCCATAATCAGTACACTAGCAAATCTTAACGTCTCTGCAATGGCCATGATTTTCTTACGACCAATGGTGTCTGCGTAATAACCGCCGTAAAATCCAACGAGGAAGCCAACCGCTATATTGATAATTAACAATATGCCGGTTAGGGATTCACCAACTCTTTCTGCTAAATAAATAGCCATAAAAGGATAGATCATGGCTCCTATGGATCCTGAGAGCAGTGATTCAACAATCCGGATTTTAATATTGGGGTGAAAATCTTTAAAACGCATGTTCACCCTCCTTCTTTTCGACTTTTATGATTAAAGCTTTGGTACATCAGCTTTCTAACTATACGAAAAATACCATATCCTGTCAAATTAGTTGATGGAAAACTTGAAATGTTTTAAACCTTCTAAATCATTTTTTCCTCAAAAAAAGATTGCCTTTTTTTGGCAATCTTCTTGTGTTTAGGACTCCTTCTTTGCTGAAACCACTTTTTTGTTTTTCAATGTGACGATATAGCGTTCTTTCCCTACTTTAACTTTAAATTTATTATCGTATTGGCTTTTCAGATCTTCATCTAACTCAAACTTTTTGTTGAAATAATCGCCCATTGCTTTTAAGTTTTCTTTTCGGGTATTTTCCCTTTGTATGGAGGAAAACAATACAATAACAAAAACAAGTGTACTGATTACAAATACAATTTTTGCTTTTTTACTCACAGTTTGCTTCCTTTCTCACATCATTCCAAAATAAGTATACATCATCTTTTCCATGAAAAAAAGCAGACTTTTGTCTGCTTTTAATGAGTTTAACTTTATTTCCACCAAGTATCATCAGGAGCTGCAGGCAAACGGCGCTTGTGCTCAGTAATCATATACCGGTGTTCAATTTTTTCTTTCGATTCAGGTGATACTTCTTTGCCTTCCAAGTAATCATCCAGTTCTTCATAAGTAATTCCAAGAGCGGTTTCATCCGGTACGAGCGGCTTGTCGTCTTCCAAATCTGCCGTAGGTACTTTCAAATAAAGTTTTTCGTCTGCCCCTAGCTCTTTCAATAAAGCCTTACCTTGCCTTTTGCTAAGGCCTGTGAGCGGAACAAGGTCACAGGCTCCGTCCCCATACTTTGTAAAGAAGCCCGTAATAGCCTCGGCTGCATGGTCGGTTCCAATAACAAGAGATTTATTTGCTGCAGCGATATCATATTGAACCTTCATACGCTCTCTCGCTTTAATGTTGCCTTTTAGAAAATCTGTTATTTTCCCGCCGGTTGCATTATGAAATGCTTGAGCAGAAGCATCGACCGCTCCCTTAATATTGATGGTAAGGGTTTTATCTGGCTGGATAAATTTTAATGCTCGCTGTGCATCTTCTTCATCTTTTTGTACTCCGTACGGCAGCCGTACTGCAATGAACTGATAGTTTTGATCGTGGGTTTCTTCTTTTAATTCGTTGATTGCCAGCTGTGCAAGTTTCCCGGCGAGCGATGAATCCTGGCCTCCGCTGATGCCTAGAACAAAGCCGTGCAGACCGTTCTTTTTTAAATACTCTTTCATGAATCCTACACGGTTCTGAATTTCTTCCCGCGGGTTAATTTCAGGTTTTACTCCGAGGTCCTGAATAATTTTTTGCTGTGTCTCATTCATCATGCCATCCACCTTTATCGTAGCGTTAAATTTATATTACCCTGTAACCTGTCATCAAAAACCATGTCAGG
This sequence comes from Fictibacillus sp. B-59209, assembly GCF_036216745.1. Taxonomy (NCBI): domain Bacteria; kingdom Bacillati; phylum Bacillota; class Bacilli; order Caryophanales; family Fictibacillaceae; genus Fictibacillus; species Fictibacillus sp. B-59209. Next base: position 5,142 of record NZ_JARMMC010000018.1, read on the forward strand.
TTTTATCACATCATATTATAACACTTGCGATTTTTTCATCATAGTTTTATCTATAGCTTGTATTCTTTTTTTAGCTTCTTTAATTCTTCTAAAGATTTTTGAGCCCATTGATTGTCTGTTTCCACTACTTCAAGAAGATGTTCCTCAAATGCAGCTTTTAAGGAGGAGGAATAATCGGGAATCTCTCCATCAAATGGTTTTACAGTATGGATGGGAGCCCAAGTCTTTTCATGCAGGGCCAGTGCTTTTCTTTGATGAAAAAACGGAACATCCGATTGGTTCGGATTATGCAGATCACCTTGTCTAGGGTGTTTCAATACAGAGAGAACACTGACAAGCACCTTTCCATTTTTTATTTGTTCTGCTTCACCTATGTATTTCCCCGTTTTATAAAGCGCCGTCACTTTCATGCCTGGTTCAATCTGCTCCATGTTTTGCTCTCCTTTCGATTTCGTTTGATACTTCAAATGCCAAATCTTCGTTTCCGAACAAAGATAATACACCAAGGACGGTTGCATCCGGGATTTCTTCAGCTTCCTCTTTAGGGACGGTTTGTTCAAGCATATGGTTTAATAATTCATTCTCAGTCTGGCCCGGATATGCCCGAAAATAGAGCTGTTTTGGATCAATTCCTTGATTGATGCACCATTGAGCAAATACAAGAATCATCATGCCTTCATCTTGTTTAAAATTTTGAATAATTTTGTTTTCAATTTCATTGGGATCCATCTTTTACACTCCTTCTTAGACCTCTCTTTTCTATCATAGCATCACTTCCGGGAAAAGAAAAAGCCATCCATTTGGCGTTGGATGGCTTACCTGGTTTTATTGCTGAACAGGTTTTTTCCAGAACCCGACAAGAACCGCTGTCACGATGGCTCCAATTAAGATTGCGAGGCCATATAGAAGAGGATTGCCTTCAACAAACGGGATAACAAATACTCCTCCATGAGGTGCCCGCAGACCGATACCAAACAGCATAGTCAACGCTCCAGCTGTTGCAGAACCTGCCACAATGGAAGGAATGACTCGTCCAGGATCAGCAGCAGCAAATGGAATGGCTCCCTCGGTAATGAAGGAAAGTCCCATAACATAGCATGTTTTTCCGGCTTCACGTTCTTGCTTTGTAAACTTGTTTTTAAAAATAGTGGTTGCAATGGCTAATCCGAGTGGCGGAACCATACCGCCTGCCATAATGGCAGCATGGGGAGCAAAGTTACCTGCATCAATCATAGCAATACCAAATGTAAAGGCTGCTTTGTTGATTGGTCCTCCCATATCAATCGCCATCATTCCTCCGAGCAGCAAGCCCACCAGGATGGCATTCCCTTTTCCTAATCCTTGCAGCCAGTCAGATAGCGCTACATTCAATGCGTGTACAGGTCCGTTTATGACGAAGATCATAATCAATCCGGTAAGTAGAATACCAAAAACAGGATAGAGAAGGACAGGCTTAATTCCTTCAAGAGAAGTTGGCAGCCATGCCAGCAGTCTTTTCAGCCCAAGGACGATGTACCCTGCAAGAAATCCTGCGATTAGTCCACCTAAAAATCCGCTTTGGCCCGTTGATGCCAAGAATCCTCCGACCATTCCCGGTGCGAATCCAGGACTGTCAGCAATGCTTCGTGCAATGAAACCGGCAAGTACGGCTACCATCAATGCAAAGGCTGTTTTTCCTCCGATCGTATCGAGTGCAGCTGCAAACTGGTTGTAAGAAGGATCTTTGGGATCGGCAGAATGGATACCAAACATAAAGGAGATGGCAATCAGGATACCTCCTCCGACTACAAACGGAAGCATGTTGGACACACCATTCATAAGATGGCGGTAAAAGGCAGACTTTTGTTTAGTTTTCCCTTCGTTTTCTGAGCCCGATGGCCTGTTTCCTGGATTGTAAACGGTTCCCTTTTTAGCCGCTGCATCTTTCAGCAGGCTTTCTGGATTTCTGATTGCCTGTGCTACAGGTACTTGTATCAGTGTTTTTCCGCTGAAACGTTCCATTTCCACTTGTTTATCAGCAGCAACAATAATGGCAGTGGCCTTTTCAATTTCTGTGGAGGTTAATTTGTTCTTTACACCGCTTGAGCCATTTGTTTCTACTTTTAACAGCATACCTAATTCTGCTGCCTTTGCTTTTAGAGAATCTGCAGCCATATAGGTATGGGCAATTCCTGTAGGGCAGGCAGTAACGGCAAGAAGCAATGGCCGATCTTTTTCTGTTTCAAGAGGTCCAGCTTCCTTTTCCTTTCCTGCTTCCTCAGCCTCTTCTTTTTCGTTGATCATCGCTATGATTTCATCTTCATCCTTGGCATGAAGAAGCCCTTCACGAAACTTCATATCCATCAAAAATGCAGAGAGCTTGGATAACGTTTCAAGATGCTCATTGTTGGCTCCTTCACTGGCGGCAATCATAAAAAACAGCTTGGAAGGCTGGCCGTCCAGGGAATCATAATCAAGCCCATCCACACTTCTTCCGAAGGCGATGGCAGGAAATTGGACTGCAGCAGTTTTGGCATGCGGAATGGCGATGCCTTCTCCAATCCCTGTCGTGCTTTGTGATTCTCTCGCCATTATAGCCTCTTTAAAAGCTTTCCTATTATTCAGTTTTCCTGCTTCATCCAATATCTGAACCAGTTCATCTATCACATCTGCTTTTTCCTTCGATTCAAGATGAAGTTTTATCGTCTCTTTCGTGATTAATTCTGTAATTTTCATTCTTATCCCCCTCTATAACTTCTACCTTAACTTCAGGCAGATATCTCTCGATTTCAGCTGCTGTGCAGAATCCGGCTGAAAAGGCGGAAGCACTGCCGGCAGTGACACCATACTTAAAGGCCTCCAAAAGATTTTGATGCTGTGTGTAATGTGCTAAAAAACCTGCTACTACGGAATCGCCTGCACCGACTGAGTTTTTTACGATTCCAGATGGGACATTGGCATACGCAGAAATTGTTTTTGATACAAAAACAGCACCTTGGCCCGCCATGGAAACTAAGACGTTTTCCGCACCTTCATGAATCAGCTGCTTGCCATAAAATACAGCATCAGATGGATTTTCAATGGCTGCTCCAACTAGATCTCCAAGTTCATGATGGTTTGGTTTAATTAAAAATGGATGATGCCTTAATGCTTCCTGCAATGGATTTCCCTTGGTATCCAATAGGACTTGAGATCCTTTCGATCGGATGCCTGCTATTAGTTGACCATAAAATTTGACAGGTAAACTAGAAGGAAGACTGCCTGCTAGTACAACAAAGTCATCTTCCTTTAATTTGGAAAATAAATTCTTCTCCAGCAAAGAAAGATCAACTGAGCTTATCTCCGGGGAGATCCCGTTAATCTCTGTTTCTTTCCCTGTGTTTAGTTTAATATTGATTCTTGACTGTTCATGAACTCTGACAAACTGTGTGCCTATGTTATCTTTCTGAAGAGACTGTTCAATATAATCCCCTGTAAAACCGCCTATAAAGCCTGTGGCAATACTTTCGATTCCAAGGTTTTTTAAAACTTTTGAAACGTTTATTCCTTTACCGCCAGCCACGATGTTTTGCTCGTCAGCAAGGTTGATGGATCCTTCATTCAACTCATTGACTTTAACAAAATAATCAATGGAAGGATTTAAGGTAACTGTATAGATCAAAATTCCACCGCCTTTACAATCGTCTTCTTTTCATAAGATGTCAGTTGAATGTTGCTTTTCACTGTGATGATGGACGCTTCTTGCAGTGAAGCTACTTTTGAAAACGTGCTTTTTCCGAATTTCGAGGGGTCTGCTAAAACAAAACTTTCTTGTGAGAGTTCCAGCACCTTCTGCTTTAAAATGGACTCTTCAGGGTCTGGCGTCGTGTAACCCCATTCTTCGTGAATCCCATTAATACCGATAAAGCATTTGTCAAACCGATAATTCTCAAGACTTTTTATGGCACCGCTGCCGATCATGGCTCCGGTTTTAGATTTAATCATCCCTCCGACCAAATAAGTAGATATTCCTTTTTCTACTAGTGGCCCAACCTGCTGAATGCCGTTTGTCACCACAATGAGATTTGAGGGATTTAAGTAAGGTATCATTTGGAGCGTTGTCGTTCCGGCATCAAGATAAACACATTCATGTTCTTCAATTATAGAAGCGGCATATTGAGCGATCGCCCGTTTTTCTTTCATGTTTCTAAGATTTTTTTCTTCTACGGACGGCTCTTCCGATTTATCTTCTATCCTGGATGCTCCCCCATGAATGCGTTTTAGTTTTTTTGCTTTTTCAAGTCTGTCCAAATCTCTGCGGATCGTTGACTCTGAAGAACCGGTTTCCTGAACAAGCTCTTCAAGTGTAACCACTTTTTGTTTTTCCATAAGTGAAAGAATAATTTCTTGCCGCAATGTAAATAACATACCAGCCCTCCCTCTTAATAACCCATTATAAAGTAAGCCCTTTCAAAAAACAATCAAAAACTATCATAAACAATCAATATCATTCAAATAGTTTAATTTTCTGTCAAAATCATTCAAATTGAAAGTGGAAGATTTTGAAAGAAAAAAAGCAGCCAGCGTAAGCTGACTGCTTGAGTGATTTAATTATTGTGCTTTTGTTTCTAGAACTTCGTTTTCAATCTCATAACGGTTTTTCGGATGCTCACGGCATTCATCGGAACAAGATCGTTTATATTTCGTTTCACATTCTTCACAGCAAACATGTTGTCGATTGCATTCTGGATTTGCACAGTTAACATAACGATCTTCTGTTTTACCGCAATAGTAGCATTTCGCGATTACCACATCTTCTTCTGTTCGGTTGACCGGTACTGAAATCCGCTCATCAAAGACGTACATTTTACCGTCCCAATAACGGCCTTTCGTTTCCTCGTCTTTTCCGTATGTGACAATACCGCCGTGAAGCTGGTAAACATCTTCAAAACCTTCCTGTAGGAGGAAGCCGGAGAATTTCTCACAGCGAATTCCTCCAGTACAGTACGTGAGGACTTTTTTATCTTTAAATTGGTGAAGGTTTTCTCTCACCCATTTTGGAAAATCACGGGATGCCTTAACATCTGGCCGGATGGCATTTCGGAAATGGCCGATCTCATATTCGTAGTCGTTTCTTCCATCTACGATCACGACATCATCTCTCTGAATCATTTCCATCCATTCTTTTGGGCTTAACCGTTTCCCTGTTAATTCATTAGGGTCGACATCTTCATCGAGGCGCCAGGTTACAAGCTCTTTTTTAGGACGCACGAACATTTTTTTGAACGCATGCTCGTCATTCTCGTCAATTTTAAATACCATGTCAGCAAAACGGGGATCGCTTTTCATATCCCTCATATATTGCTCTGTCTGCTCCACTGTTCCTGAGATCGTTCCATTAATCCCTTCAGGAGCAACAATAATTCTGCCTAGAACGCCTAATTCTTTACAATACTTTAAGTGTTTTCGGGCAAAATATTCATGTTCTTCAATTGGAACATATTTATAATAAAGTAAAATCCGATATGGCTTTTGCATTTCGTTTGACATTATGATCACCAACCTGCAACGTTGAATTTTTTTTTGAAATGCATATAAAAAACCACCGGTATGACCCCGTGGTATTTATAACTTTTAAATGGCGCGCCCACCAGGATTCGAACCCAGAATACGAGAGCCGAAATCTCGTGTGATATCCATTTCACTATAGGCGCTTGGTTACCGTCACGAGATATATCATAAACAATTTCCGAGAATAAAACAAGCGTTTTTCAGAAAATAAATTTTAAAATATTTTCCGGACTTAATTTTCCAAAGATTTCCGGTTGATATAACCGTCTTCTTTTCCATGATAATACGTGATCGCAGGTTCTCCCTGCCTCCAGCAAAGCAGCACTTCTTTATCCCCTATAATAGCTGGAAAATCAACAAGGCCTGAATGGATATCTTTTAGTTCAGCACCGAAAGAATGAATGTTATGGATGTAGCTTTGAGCTTCAATCTCCATAAAATCCAGTTTGCTTTCGATGGTAAAAAAATCATCATTCGGGGGATTTTCAGATAAACGCAATCGTTCTAATTCATCATAAAATTGTACAAACGAATGCTGAAGCTGCTGAAGGGATTCTAACTCACGTGAAATGACTGGCAGAAGCTGATTCGCTTCTTCAACAGTAAAATATTTCATGCTTAAAAACTCCTCTAGTGTAAAAGTACTCTTCTATTATAGCAACACTTTGGAGAATTGGCATCAATTATGTTCTTCAGCGGGGGAAAGACCGGGCTCCTCCCGGCATATTTATGCCCGTATCGCTTGCTTTCGAGGCTGTTTTAAGTCCAGATAAAAATCTCTTACGGTTTCATCCTCAAGGAGTTCCGAAAAATCCCTTCTATATTCTGAACTGATCAATATATGTGCAACCAGCGGATTTGCCTTCTTTTTAAGCAGCCGTCTGAGTGTCATCCACTTTTCACTTTTGGTTTTCAAATGAAATTTTGTAATAAACAGCATAATTCTATCATCCGTGCTGAAGTCCTTCCCATTACAACTGTATAATGTAAGACTAGTAAACCCTTTCATAATACGCTCACCTTCCCCTTCGCGTTCTTTTTACCATTATTATTCAATATTTTCAGAAATATACTTGTCCTGAAAAATAAAACTAGTTTATCTACCAATCTCAATTACTAGACTTCGGTTTGCTAACCAGCTCCTTTTTTGCTTTAATTGAATTATCAAAAAATGGGAGTTGCGATGATGGACAAATCAAATCAATGGCTCTATCTCTTTTGAAATTTCCATCCGTGCGAGGACAGAAAATACGGTTCCTGATGATCTATACGATGGCTTTGTTTCCTTGAATCTTTTGGATTTCAGTACAGGTGCAGCACTTGATTTTTTCGCAGGAAATGAGAAATATGCCAGTGTCTATGGTATATTGCCCTTCCCTGGAGTCGAGGTTCCAGATTCAGGACAAACGAAATATTTTTGCATTTTTACAGAAGAAATCGACTTTAAGAAACGGGAATTTAACACGTATAAGATTATTTATCACAGAGGAAAAGATGAGGTTGTCTTTTTGGTTAACGGGAAAGAGGTTCGAAAAGAAGCAAATGTCCCGCTTAAATTCAACAGCTTTACTGTTGCACTGGGGCTCATGACGGAAAAAGATTTGTCGCCTGAAGGCAGCACTTCGCTGCATGGGCAAGGAATTATCGGAGAATGGTCTCCTATAACGATCACAATTAACGAATAAGAAAGAAGGGTCTTCTGATGACCATGGTCAATCATTCAACATTTGTTCTTGAAGAAACAACGATTGCTGACATTCAGAATGCTATTGATCGCCAAGAACTAACATCTGTGCAGCTTGCATGTCTTTACCTTAAACAAATATCCCTTCACAATCACCGAGGATCTAATATTAATGCCGTGATCGAGGTCAATCCCGATGCTCTTCATATCGCAGAATCGCTGGATGCCGAAAGACTGCAAAAAGGAAAACGCGGTCCTCTCCATGGTATACCTGTTCTGCTAAAGGACAACATCAACACAGGTGATGCGATGCATACCAGTGCCGGTTCACTAGCCCTTGCTGATTCCTATGCTGACGAGGATGCTTTCATAGCAGTTAAACTTAGGGAGGCTGGTGCAATCATACTTGGAAAAACGAACATGACCGAGTGGGCCAACTTCATGACAGAAAACATGCCAAACGGCTTCAGTTCCCGTGGTGGACAGGTTCTAAATCCATATGGCCCAGAATCGTTTGATGTCAGTGGTTCAAGCTCAGGCTCTGGAGCTGCTGTGGCTGCAAATTTTGCAGCAGCTGCGATCGGAACAGAAACTTCCGGATCTATCCTTTGCCCCGCTTCGGCAAATAGTATCGTTGGCATTAAACCTACTACAGGATTACTCTCGCGTTTCGGCATTATTCCCATCTCGTCTAGCCAGGATACGGCCGGTCCGATGGCCAGAACGGTTACCGATGCGGCAATACTGCTCGGTGGCATGACGGGAGTGGATAACAGGGATCCAGCAACACACAAATCTATTCACGCATTTGAAACGGATTATACTAAACATTTGAAGGAAACAGCGCTTAATGGTGCAAGGATCGGTGTTTCTTACCATTTTTGCACAAAAGAACTCTCTTCTTCTGAAAAGGAGCGTTTCGATGAATCAATCGAGGTCATCAAACAGCAAGGGTGCGAAATCGTAATCATCGACTCTGCCACCCCTTTAGAGCATGTGGAATGGGACTATAATGTACTTCTGTATGAGTTTAAATCAGGAATCAACCATTATTTACAGCAGCACACGCGGCTTGATTCCATCACTTCTTTAAAAGATATCATTGCCTTTAATAACGCTAATGCAGCAAAATGTTTGCGTCATGGACAAGTTCTTTTGGAGGAAAGTGAAAAAACATCGGGTACACTCACTGAATTTGAATATTTGGAAAACCGGATAAATGATCTTCGAAAATCCAGAGAGCTGGGGATTGATAAAGTGATAAAGGAATTCCAGCTGGATGCCCTGCTTTACCCTGGAGATACAGGATACGGTTTTTCGGCTAAAGCAGGATACCCATCGATCAGTGTGCCTGCAGGCTATGATGAAAACGGCAGGCCGATCGGTATTGTCTTTACCTCTTCAGCCTTTAAAGAACCAGAGTTAATCGGGTTTGCCTACTATTTTGAACAAGCAACAAAGCACAGAATCACCCCAAAACTCTAATCAAAAAAACCAATCCCTTTGTTAAATCGGGATTGGTTTTTTTGTTTTGACCGTTAGTGAAGGATAACTTTTGCTGATACGATTTTTGAGATCTTTTCGACAGCCTGTTCGATATCTTTGATGGATATTTCATAATGTGTTGTAAAACGTATGGTTTGTGGTCCAAAAGCCACAGCCAGGACTCCTTCTTCTTTCAATAACTGTAAAAAATGGCTGGTAGAAAACCCAGTTTGTCCAATATTAACGAGCACTATGTTCGTATCGACCCTGTTCTCCACAAAAAGTGCTGGCTGTTCCGCCAGGCTTTGCGCCAGCTTTGTCGCCTTTACATGATCATCATGAAGACGGCGAGTCATCTTCTTTAGAGCGATCATTCCTGGAGCCGCAAGGACTCCCCCTTGCCTCAGTCCGCCTCCAAGCCGTTTTCTCCATTTTCTTGCTTTATGAATAAATGAAGCAGAGCCAGCCAGGATAGAACCTGCCGGAGCACCCAGTCCCTTTGATAAACAGATTTGTACAGTATCACAATGTGATGAAAGTTTCTTTACGGATAAATTGCATGCGGCAGCTGCATTAAAAAGCCTGGCCCCATCAAGATGTACAGGAATCTTATTGGTCCTGCATATTTTATAGATTGCTGCCATGTCTTCTGCTGAAATAACTGCCCCTCCAGCTCGATTGTGTGTATTCTCCAGACAAACAAGGCTAGTCTCAGGATGATGAATATCTTCGCTTCTGATCGCCTGTAATAAGTCCTCAGGCTGTATCGATCCCCTTATCCCCATTAGCGGACGTGGCTGAATCCCCGCAAAGGCGGAAGCAGCCGCCGCTTCATACATAAAAATGTGAGAATCTGCTTCCATGATAACCTCACTGCCTGAAACAGAATGGGTCAGAATTGCTACTTGATTCCCCTGGGTCCCGCTCGTAACAAAGAGCGCATTTTCTTTTCCAAGGATTTCTGCAGCTGCTTCTTCTAACGCATTAATGGAAGGGTCTTCACTGTATACATCATCCCCTACTTCTGCTTCATACATGGCCCTGCGCATTTCTTCGGTGGGTTTCGTTACCGTATCGCTTCTTAAATCAATCATGGCCAGTCTTCACCTCCAAATTTTCTTTTTATCTATAGTAACATAGTTATCTGACAATTAAATAAAAAACTCCCGGCATCGGGAGTTTATTTAATATGGCGATCCAAAACGGATTCACAGTGCTGGCAATCGTCCAGCGGACTGGCATAATAAGTGGATAGATTCGCATGCTTGTTGCTCTTCTGAACTTCAACCGTGATTTTTTGATAGTTCAAGGAGGAGACCACAAATTCACCAATTTGAGTACCCAGTTTAACCCCCTCTTCATTATCGGCATGAAAATGCACTCCTGCAAATAATCGGGAAGCCGCATCTTCTTTAGCTATACCATGCAATTTCTCTGCTTCGTGAGGAAAAAAATGAGAAAGAATTGTGTTTGCGCAACCAGCTACTGCTGCATGCCCAGAGACATACGAAGGGAAGCGCGGAGTGCATATGACGGTTTTCAGAGAAGAATCAAGCTGTATTGGCCTTGGGACATCCCAGAGATATTTGTAATGCCAGACGACACACAACGTATCAGAAATACCCAGATGCAACGCAGACAGCAAACGTGCTGCAAGAGGGGGCGAAAGCTGATAAGCGCTGATCAGTTTTCCTGCCACCATTGACCAGTTGGATGTCGGCAGCCCTGCATAAAATTTTGCTATTTTTTTTTGCTTGGCAGTCAGTTTATTTAATGTTGATCTAACGATTGTTAACTCTTTGCCTGTAAAATCAACTTCCGATGGGTCTTTGATCTCCCATTCAATAACTTCTCCTTTAAAATCCGTAAACTCTCCCCTTCTGTTTCTTCTTAGGAAATAGGTCGGCCAATTGCCTGCGGTCGGTTCCACTCCAACTGCTTCTCTCTTCTCAAATTTTTTGTACAGTGAATTCCAGGTCGGATACGTTACGTGTTTACCCATACATCTCCTCCAATGTCCTAAAAATCAGCTATATAAATTAACCATATGGAGGAAACGAAAAATCTTTCTTGAAATTTTGCAGTGTGAATGACTTTTCTTTTTGAGGAATTCCTTACATAATAAAAGAGATTAAGAATTTTAGGAGGTCGAACATGAACTATTATGCTGTACGTCTACCGATACTGGATGAAGAAAAGAGCCGCGTTTACCGAGAGGATCATTTGAAATATCTTGAAGGTCTTGTTGGTCAGGGAAATATCTTTACATATGGAAGATTTACTGACGGCACTGGGGGCCTTGTTATTTATAAAGCGAAAGATCTTGAGGAAGCTGCTGCTCTAGCAAAGCAGGATCCTTATGTATCCTCAGGTGCAAGGGATTTTGTAATTAATGAATGGGCAATGAATACAGACGTTCTGTCCCGTTAATAAGATAAGTGCAAAAGACACAAAAAGGCCCAGTAAGCAGAAGAGCTGTTTACTGGGTTTTTTCACGAATATAGCGGATGAACCCTTCTTTGGATCCATCATTTGTCAGAAGCTGCTGAACATAATAAACATCTTTAAGAGGGCCGTTCTGCTCAAATGAAGCAATCAATCCACAGGACCGGGGATCGTCAGCTAATTCCTGATACCAAGTCTGAGCTTTTAATTGATCCATGTAATCTTCGAGGTCAGGGTCTTTTATTCTGAAAATATGTTTTTTAATGAAACCTGCAATCCCAGCCCCTGCTAAAAGCAGTAAAAGCAATCCTGTTATCATTTGAAACTCCTTAATTAGTTAATTCGATAACCGAATAATGAAATTTAGAAGATGGCCTTTTAATAACCGTAAATCCAAACTGCGAAAACCTGGTACTCTTAAAATGGTCCTTTAAAACGACCCTTTGCCTTGCCACACGTTCGGCCTCATTTATCGTTTCTTCTGTTATAGGCACATAGGCAGCCATACCCTTTAAGCCTTTGAGCCCTGGCGAGTCAATGGATTCCTCAAACATCGGATCAAAATAAACCACATCGAACGAATCATCAGGAAGGGTTTTCAAATAGGAAAAGTGGTCTTCGTTCAAAATGGCGATTCGTCGCATCGCATCATCCATCTCGTCAATACCGCTTTCCCAGGTGACAAGTCCGCTTTCTACCAAAAAAGCGATATAGCGGTTTTTTTCGATGCCAACCACCTTACCGCTGTTTCCGACAGCCAGACTGCAAACAATGGCGTCAGAAGCCAGTCCAGCTGTACAGTCCAACATAGTCATTCCCTTTTCAAGCCTTGCTGCTGAAAGTAAGGGATCCGTTTCACCGCGGAGTATTTGTTTCACTCTAAACATGGAGGAATTCGGATGAAAAAAAAGCGGTTCTGATTGTCCCAGTGGATGAAGTGTTAATTTTTCTTTGCCAACCATTAATATATGGTCATTAAATTGGGTATGTAAGGAAGATATGGATTGATTTTTTCTGGAAACCAGCCTGCCATGTACCATTCGGTTTATTTTTTCTGCCTTTTCTATCAGTTTATCATCAAATTTTCCTGCTGTAGTCACAATCATATCCACGTCACCTGTTACCTTGTTTATTTAATCTTTTCATCTATATCACATTTACCGGCAAAGGGCAATATTCAGCCATCGTTGTATCTCTTAATAGGAGGAAGAAAATGAGAGACAAGGGCATCTTTCAAATGATTGGAAAAGGGGCTTTTAAATACCGCAAGCTCATTATCGTATTTTGGGTTTTAGCGACAGCAGCATTCAGCATGCTTGCCATTAAACTTCCGGATTCATTAAGCGGCAGCGGCTTTGAGATGGAAGGTTCATTCAAGAAAGTTGAAAATATAATGCAGAAGGACTTTAACCAGCCAAAATCGTCTGTAATGATTCTGTTTAAATCAAGTAATCTCTCACCTGATGATCCAGTATACAAGAAGACGGTAGATGAGACTCTGAGAAAATTGCAGTCTGTTGATCACGCAGTAAGTGTAACGTCCCCCTATGGGTCACCAAAAATGATTCAAGGGAAAATAGCATACGCTACCGTGAATTTTGATAAAAGCTTTGATGAATTAAAGGATTCAATCAAGCAGATTCGGAAAAAGACGAAAAGTACAAAGGATATGCAGATTGGGATTACAGGCGGACCAGTGATTGCAGAAGATATGAATACCGCCAGCCAGAAGGATCTCGCCCGAGCGGAAGCAATCGGCCTTCCTGCGGCACTGATCATATTGCTGCTGGCGTTCGGGGGATTAATCGCAGCCGGGTTGCCCATAATCATCGGCTTGGTCAGTGTGGTCTGCGCTATGGGGATTCTTTTTCTGATTGGCCAGGAGTTCAGCTTAACCATATTCATCCTTAATGTAGTGCCAATGATCGGGCTCGCCCTAGGTATTGATTTCGCACTCCTGCTCGTTAATCGGTTTAGAGAAGAACTTGAACGTCAGAGTATTGAGGACGCAGTTGTCATCTCGGTACTTACTGCAGGAAGATCCATTGCTTTTTCAGGATTTTGTGTGTTTCTGGGTCTTTCCGGGATGCTGCTGATTCAGATTGATATCTTCAGATCCGTTGCACTCGGCGGAATGGTCGTCGTCATTATTTCTGTTATTAACGCACTCACATTTCTTCCTGCTGTTTTGGCAGTACTCGGTAAACGAATTAATTCTTTTATGCTGCTGAGGCGAAAAAACGGCCGTTCAGGATGGAGAAAATTTGCTTCATTCGTGATGAAAAGACCTGCAATCATGCTTATATTTTCAGTAGCGATCTTAATGTTGGCCCTAATCCCTGTCCATGATTTAAAGCTTTCTATCCCTGAAGCCGAGTCTCTTCCGCCTCATTATGAATCAAGAATTATGTTTGAGCGATTTGAAGACACGTTTGGCAAGAAAGAATTATATCCTGTAACCATTGTTGCTGATGCCGGCGGAAAGGTATTGACCGACCGCCAATTATTGAACACCGAAAAGCTCGTTAAGCGGCTTGAAAAGGAAAAAGCAGTAGAACATGTTGACTCCCTGTTTTCCTACACAGGAAGCCTGACACCGGCTGAAATTCTTGCAACCAGCAAAACTAAACAAGGCAGTGAAAAACTGAAGCCTGTTTTAGATCGCTATGTAAAAAACGATAAGACAGTGATCAGAGCTTATCTTTCAATTGGTGTCACTTCAGAAAAGGCAAAAAAATGGGTGAAAAAATGGGAGGGCAAAGAGAATGGATTAGAGCTGATCCTCGGCGGACCCACAAAGTTTAATCAGGAGATTTTTGATGAAATCATTAATAAAACACCAGACGGTCTTTCCATTGTCCTTTTATCGACTTTTGTTGTTCTTCTCATCGCCTTTCGATCGCTATTTATCCCTTTAAAAGCCATTTTAATGAATGTTATTAGCCTTTCTGCGACATTCGGAATTCTCGTGTGGATTTTTCAGTGTGGTTACTTAATGGATCCTGTCAGTATAGGTTTGATGATCCCAGTCTTTACGTTTGGTATTGTGTTTGGTCTCAGTATGGATTATGAGGTTTTCCTGATTTCCAGGATTCAGGAAGTCTATCAGGAATCCGGTGATAATGATAAAGCGACATTGGAGGGTTTAACGTCAACCTCCAAAATCATTACATCCGCGGCAGCCATCATGATTGTCATTACGGGATCGTTCGTGTTTACAGATGTTATGCCTGTAAAACAAATTGGTATCGCCATCGCACTCGCCATTCTTATTGATGCCACACTAGTCAGAATGATCCTCGTCCCCTCATTAATGAGACTGATGGGCAGATGGAACTGGTGGCTGCCCTTTCGAAGGAAAAATATAGCGAAGAACCATGCTCATTGAGGCATGGTTTTTTTAGGTTCAGCTTTTCCCGTTCCAGCTTCAGTGCTTGCCAGACCAAAACAGACACTACAGCATTTCAATCTAAAAAACATCTGTTACCTGGAAGCGATTGCATATATAATAAGAAGAAAAGACAGGCAGAAGGTGAATCATTTGATACTTTTAATTTTGGTCTTATCTTATATCATTGGTTCCGTTCCTTTTGCGCTCATCGTAGGCAAATGGAAGTATGGAATTGATATCCGCGAGCATGGCAGCGGAAATTTGGGAGGTACCAACACCTTCCGTATCCTTGGAAAAAAAGCGGGTTTCATCGTAACGATTTCAGACATTCTTAAAGGGACACTTGCAGCCTCCCTTCCGTTGCTGCTGAATACGGATTTGCATGTCCTGTTAGCTGGAATACCGGCTGTTATTGGACATTGCTACCCTCTTTTCGCAAGATTCAAAGGCGGAAAAGCAGTAGCCACTTCTGCGGGAATCTTGTTATTCTATGCACCGTTAATGTTCTTGCTTCTTATTGCCGTCTTCTTTATGGTACTCTACCTTACGAAATATGTTTCTTTATCTTCACTGGTTGCTTGCATGGCCGCAGTATTATATGGAATCGTTGTCCACGATATTTTATTAATAACCGTTATGTCTGCATTCTTGCTCTTTTTGCTCTATCGGCATCGAACGAATATCGGCAGAATTATCGCAAAAACCGAACCGAAAATTAAATGGCTATAATGAGCGTTCCATCCGGAATGCTTTTTTTATTTTCAAAAAATCCGCATTTGTCCGTTACCGAGCAGGGCGAACGTACATAGGCTGTATGGAGATATATACCTAATATTATTTAACGACGGAGGGACAATAATGGAAAATAAAAAAATAAATGTACCCATGGCACCTGTTAATAAACCAGTAAACACCCCTTTAAATATTCCTATGAATGCACCGGTAAACGTGCCGGTTGCACCCGGCAAGGCTATCTATGATCACCATCACCTCGGACATCACCATTACCTCGGACATCACGGTTACGACTACGGATATGGATGCGGGTATGGGTATGGAACTGGATACGACTACGGAACAGGTTATGGATTCGGCGGAGGAAGGTACGGCTATACATTGATTATTGTGCTGTTTATTTTATTGATCATTATTGGCTGTTCTTGTTGGTCCGGCTTTTCTGGAGATGAATGTTGCGAAAGCAGCAGCAGTAGCAGACGCAGTAAATAAGAATTTTTAAAAAAAGAAAGCGGGGAAAATTTTCTCCGCTTTCTTTTTGATTTATTTGATATAAACGTAAAGATCTTCAAGTGTCTCGATCCCTTTTTCTCTGCTAAGGTCCAATAGGCTTCTCCAAAGATCAACCATGATCAAAACATCTCCTTGAGCACTATGTCTGTTGCAGCAATCAATGTCAAAGTAAGAAGATGCACTGTCCAATGTTGGAAAAGCAGATGAACCTACAAGTTTTTCTGTAATCAATGCCAATTCAAGTGATGGCTGTTTTAATGAAGAACGGTATCGTTTCCACAAGTAATGGTTAATAAAAGCTACATCATGTGAAATATGATAACCGATTATCACTCCGCCCGAGAGAAAGCGAAAGATTTCTTCCGCTTTCTCATCCAGCGTTGGAGCGTTTTTCACATCGTCTTCAATGATTCCGGTTAAACTTCTGATCTCGTCAGGAATTTTGACAGAAGGATTAATGAATTGGTGGTATTGTTCAATAATCGTCGAATTCTTCATCTTTGCGGCGGCTATTGAGAATATTTGATCCCCATGTTCCGGCCTGAAACCTGTTGTTTCAGTATCCAGAATAATAAATAGAACGTCATCCAGCTTTGTTTTTAAATCAGCTCGTTTGGAAGCCTTCTCTTTCAGAATTTTTCTTATCCAGGCTTCATGCTGAAAGGAACCAGGATTTCCAGGAGGGACTTCTTCCCGATTCAATCCAAGATTGAATAATCTATGCATAATATACTTTAGATTTTTTTCAGATCCCGGCTGATTGTTCAAAACTTGTTCCTCTCTTT
This sequence comes from Fictibacillus sp. B-59209, assembly GCF_036216745.1. Lineage (NCBI taxonomy): Bacteria > Bacillati > Bacillota > Bacilli > Caryophanales > Fictibacillaceae > Fictibacillus > Fictibacillus sp. B-59209. Next base: position 21,709 of record NZ_JARMMC010000018.1, read on the forward strand.
TTGATCTGTTTTTGGATCAGTTTTGTCAGTTTCATTGTGCGTTTAAGCTGCTGAGCCGCTTTAGAATCCATAGTAGCCAACCATAAATGATAATCAAGTCTATCATCCTTTTCCTTCAGATCCATCGAGTGAGATAACCGCAGTTCCAATAAAAAATCATAAGCGGCAACGCATTCATCCCTCTGTGAAGAGGAAAAACAGCCTTTCTCGTTCAGACCGAAGATTCGTTCTCTTGTAGACTGGGCGCCTTCTCCATACAATACCGACAACAATTTAATGTTATTGGTAAACGGAGCGAATACTCCTTGTTTCAAATCGAAGCGCCCTGCAAATTTCCCCCAGCGTTCTGTAAAGATCATTCCGAAGATGTTAATCGGTATTTCGTGTGAAGTTACGAGTTCTGCCATTTTTTTGAGGATAAATGGCCGCTGGCGTATTTCCTGGACAAACCATTCCCTTAGGCGATACAGAGGTTCAGGGAAGCCATAAACTGGCTTTGTATCCAGCATGATCATCATGTATTTCAAATCATCTTCTGATCCTTTATTTAAATAGGAGGATAGCTGATCTTTCCACTCCTCATCACTATTCCTCCATCGAAGGTTGGACGCCATCACGTTTCCCTGGCATAAGGGATAGCCTACTTCAGCTAAATAATGGACAGCCGTTCGGGAAAATTCTTCAGCAAAAGCCTCAACCACTCTTTTATCTTCATGACCAGTCTGATAGATTAGCCCATTATCCTGATCTGTCCATATCGTTTGTTCGTGTCGTGCACTCGATCCCATACTGAAGAAGCAATATCTTTCTCCAGGGGCTGTTCCTATAGTCTCTCTTGTTGTATCGTAAGCAAACGAAACAGCCTTACGGGTTAAAACATCGTGAATATCGTTCAGTGAATTGTATCTGTTATTAATAGAGAGACCGGAAGCTTCCAGCCCTTGAATAAACGGAATGATCTCCTCATGAATCTTCCTAAGTTCCTCCAGTGCAGCAGCTTTCTTCACTCGTTCTTTCATCTCATGAACTGTCACCGTGTCTTGGTATTTCGATTCATCAAAAAGATTAAGCATAATAATCAGTTGGCTTTCTGAGTAATTGCCGGATCTAAATGCTCAGGGTATCCATAGGAACCATGTTCACTGATATCAAGGCCTGAAATTTCCTGCTCAGGTGTAACCCTTAATCCGAAAAGTTTCTTCAAAGCAAATAATAGAATAAAAGAAACGATAGCTACATATCCAGCAGCACCAATTACTCCTACTGTCTGAACGAAAAGCTGATGAACTCCGCCGCCATAAAAAAGACCTGCCTTTCCGACACCAGTTTGCTCTACTAGGCGCGGCGATGCGAAAAATCCGGTTGAGATCGTTCCGATGATTCCAGCGATACCATGAACCGAAAAAGCATAGATCGGGTCATCAATACCTTTTCTCTCAAAATATATAGAAGTCCAGAATGTAAATGCTCCCGCGAAAACACCGATCACGATCGCTGCCCATGCTTCCACAAAAGCGCAAGCAGCCGTAATGGCAACTAATGCTGCGAGCACTCCGTTTACCATTGCTGGAATATCCGCTTTTCCTGTTAATAGCTTTGAAGTCAGAATAGCGCCGATTGCGCCAGCTGCTGCGGCAAGGTTGGTTGTTAAAGCGATATAACCGAAGAATCCATCCGCTGTCCCCATTGTGCTTCCCGCGTTGAATCCAAACCATCCAATCCACAGGATGATGCCTCCAAGAACAGTGTAGACCTGGTTATGGCCAGGGATGAGATTTGGTGTGCGATCTTTATTGAATTTTCCAATTCGAGGACCTAAAAGCAATGTAGCTACAAGTGCAGCGATCGCACCTTGAAGATGGACGACAGTTGATCCAGCAAAATCCTGCATGCCCATTTTCCCAAGCCATCCTCCTCCCCAAACCCAATGGCCGATGATCGGATAAATCAAAACAGTAAACACTGTTCCGAAGATAAAATAGACGGATAGTTTTGCCCGCTCAGCAAATCCTCCCCATGCGATTGCCAATGAAACACCTACAAATGCGAGTTGAAATAAAAATTTAAGAGAAAGCGGAACATTGGCCCAGGACAAGGAATCAAACGTTTTGCTGTCACCGTGCAAGAGCCAGCCCGTCGTTCCTAAAAAGCTGTTCCCTTCCCCAAAGGTAATGCCAAAGCCAGCTGCCCAAAAGGCAATTGTAGCAATAGCAAAACTTAATATCTGTTTTCCTGCAACATGACCCGAATTTTTCATTCGGGTGGATCCTGCTTCTAAAAGTGCGAATCCAGCTTGCATTCCAATTACTAAAATCGCAGCAACCATTACCCATAAAGAATCAATGAACATCAATACTGTACTTTCTTTCATGTTATCTCTCCACCCTTCTCATGTCATGTTTTCTAACATCATTAGATATACTATATGACATGAAAATAAAAATGGCAATTGTTTTCTGAATATTTTCTCAAAATTAGTTGTGAGATTGATTTTTTAAGCACAAAAAAAAGAACTCAAAATGAGTTCTTTTAATTATTTATTATTTTTCTCATAGGCGGTTACAAGATTCTCTACAATTTCTTCTGCGCTGTGGTTCTCAATATCGTGACGATGGATAAAATGCACTACTTCTTTTCCCTTTAAAAGTGCCATGGAAGGTGAAGAAGGAGGGTAACCTTCAAAATAATCTCTCATCCTTGCCGTTGCTTCTTTATCCTGGCCTGCAAAAACTGTAACAATGTTATCCGGTTTTGCTGCATGATTCAAAGAGTAGATCGCAGAAGGCCTGGCCAATCCAGCAGCACATCCGCATACTGAATTAATAAAAACGAGAGAAGTTCCTTCCGTATTCTCCATAAAACGATCAACTTCTTCTGGTGTTGTCAGTTCACTAAACCCTGCATTTGTAAGCTCATTTCTCATCGGCTGAGCCATCTGTCTCATGTATTCTTCGTAAGCGTTCATTTTATCCCTCCAAATAGATCTGTACACTAATTATAGCTGATTCCGTTGACGGAATAAACTCATTTATCTTTTACCTTTTACTTTGCCATCTCTTCTGATTCAATTACAGTATTACCTTTTATATTCCCTTGAGCAAACTCGTACATGGAACGCGCAACCAAATTCCCTGAAACAGGCAGATACTTTCGAAGTTTCCCTTTGAACAGAAAAGATAAGGAGTTGGCGAGCCATTCTCCTGCTTTTTCTCCCGTCCTCCACTCCTCCCGGTTCCCTGTTAAAAGTGAGGGGCGGAAGATTCCAACAGAAGGAATAACTGCTTTCCTTACGGCTTGTTCCATTTCTCCTTTTACACTGCTGTAAAAAAACCTGGAATCTGGCTTGGCACCTATGGCAGAGATTACGAGAAAGCGCGAAGCACCTTGTTCTGCGGCAAATTGAGACATCATCACGGGATACTCAAAATCAACTTTTCGAAAGGCTTCTTTCGTTTTGGCCTTTTTTATCGTCGTCCCTAAACAGCAAAAGATATCATCTGCCGTAAAAAATTGCTGATAGGATGGAAGTTCGTCAAAATTAAACTGCTTTTCGATGAGTTTTTTATGATGAACGCCTGTTTCATTTTTTGTTAACACGATGACTTGATCATAGTCATCACTGCTGACAAGCAGCCGGAGAAGTTCTTTTCCTACCAAACCGGTTGCTCCCGCAATCAATGCTGTTTTTGGCATGTGATCATTCCTTCCATATGATCTTGTGGCCTGTGACAATTAAAAAGGCGGAGCTGGCCGCCCGCCTTCCAAACGAATCAAAATATTGAAGTAAATTGGCTGTCCTTAATTACCTTTGCGCCTAAAACGTTTGTAAAATGCTGGAGTGCCCATTGGTGCCCTTCCGAATTAAAACTTTGCACAGCATCCTCGTGAATCACAATTTTATAGCCCTTATTGTAAGCATCAATAGCTGTATGAAGAACACAGATGTCAGAACATACTCCAACGAGATGCAGCTCTGTAATGTTTCGTTCTCTAAGTTTAAGATCCAGATTGGTACCCGCAAACGCACTGTATCGTGTTTTATCCATCCAGTAAATGTTGATTTTTTCCTGTGCAGTTAGAGAATCAGCAAGTTCACCAAGTTTTCCATATTGCTCCCGGCCTTTCGTTCCTCTGATGTTATGAGATGGAAACAGGCGGGTCTCTGGATGATAAGAATCTTCTTCTTCGTGGAGATCAACAGCAAAAATAACAAAATCTTTTTGTTCAATAAAATGTTTTGTTATTGTTGTAATCCTTTTTTCTATGGATTGACCTGGAACTCCGCAAGTCAGCTTTCCAACGTCTGCTACAAAATCATAGGTATAATCTACAATCACTAATGCCTTCATTCACAGGGCCCCTTTTATGAAGTTAGCTCAACGTTTCAATTTCTACGTTTTGAACTCCTTTTATCTCTTTAATATCATAATAAATGTCAGTTGTATATCTTTTTTCATAAATGCTCAAGGTAAGCTCCATTTTACTTGTGCCATTGTCCAGGTCCTTCACACGAACATTCAGGATCTTTAATTGTTTTTGTTTGATTTCTTTTACCATCTCAGTCATGTTCCATCCATCCGGCACAATAATGCGAACACGGGCTTCTTTTTCTCTCAGCGTTTTGGGGCCCATCCATTTCATGATCATTGGAATTAACTCAACACTGATTAGGATCATAAGAGCTCCAGCTGCTGCTTCTAAATAGAAACCTGCACCTGATGCTATTCCCAGCCCGGATGCTCCCCAAATCATTGCAGCTGTAGTCAGTCCGGAAATTACATCATTGCTTCTCCGTAATATCACCCCTGCTCCAAGAAAACCGATCCCGCTTACGACCTGTGCAGCCAGACGCATTGGGTCCATCATCGTTCGCCCGGTTAATTCAGAGAAGCTCTTCGCTGACTCGATGGAAACGATCGTTAATAAACAGCTGCTGATTGAAATCACCAAACAGGTCTTTAACCCGACAGGTTTTCGCTTAAGCTCTCGCTCGAGACCGATAACTAATCCAAGAAATGCCGAAATGCCAAGTTTAATTAAAATCAAGCTCAATGCTTCTCACCATCCTTCTTTCCTTCTTCCTATGTATATGTAAGGTAAATATCCTAAAAATACTATAACCTTAAGCTAACATCAACTTATATCTTTTAAAAAGCTAGATAATAAGCCGTAATTTTTATATAATGGAAATGATTTAATTTTCAGAAAAAAACAAAAAGGAGTGTTGCATGATGTTAAACAATATACCCGCTCAGGCTAAGGAGGGGATAGAGTGTTAGCAGAGAAAGAATCTGAAAACAAAAATATTAATTATTCCAAGATTGCTTCTTCTGCGTCCTTTAAACAATTACTTCAAGCAAAAAAGAAATTTCTTCTTCCGATGTCCATTTTCTTCTTTGTTTTTTATTTTACTCTCCCCATCATGACCTCATACTCTACAATTCTTAATACTTCTGCATTCGGTGAAATTAGCTGGGCCTGGGTTTTTGCTTTTTCACAATTTATTATGACATGGATATTATGCAGCCTTTATTCTAAACGAGCGGTTGCTTTTGACAAACAAGCAGATGAGATTATACGTCAGTCTTTAAAGGAGGCTGACAGAAAATGAATACAGCTTTTATGCTATTTATAGCAATTGTGGCAATTACCCTTGTGATTACTTATTTTGCAGCGAAACGCACAAATACAGCCAATGATTTCTATACAGCCAGCAGTGGACTGACAGGCTGGCAGAATGGCTTCGCGATCGCAGGGGACTACATGTCAGCAGCATCTTTCCTCGGGATTGCCGGGTCTATTGCACTTTCGGGTTTTGATGGCTTTTTTTATTCCATCGGCTTTCTTGTGGCTTACCTTGTTGTCCTCTATCTCGTGGCTGAGCCTTTGAGAAATCTGGGGAAATATACAATGGCTGATATGATTGCGGCTAGGTTTAATGATAAAAAAGTCCGGGGTGTGGCTGCGTTAAACACCATCACTATTTCAATCTTTTACATGATTGCTCAATTGGTCGGTGCGGGCGCGCTGATTACCTTATTACTCGACATAGAGTATACAACTTCGGTTCTAATTGTTGGTGTGCTTATGACAGTCTATGTGGTGTTTGGAGGAATGATGGCGACAAGCTGGGTTCAGATTGTAAAAGCGGTACTGCTGATGGCAGGTACTTTCATTATCTCTCTGATGGTATTTGCAAAATTCGGCTACAGCATCACGGGTATGTTTGAACATATAAAAACAGCCACCCCATTAGGTGAGAGTTTTCTCCATCCAGGAAACAAATACAAAGATCCTCTGGACACTATCTCTCTGAATCTGGCACTCGTTCTGGGAACGGCAGGACTTCCCCACATACTTATTCGCTTTTTTACTGTAAAGGATGCACCAACCGCAAGAAAGTCAGTCGTTTATGCGACATGGATGATTGGTATCTTTTATATTATGACAATCTTTCTTGGTTTTGGAGCTGCTGCTTTCGTTGGAACTGATTCTATCATAAAAGCAAATGCCGCCGGAAATATGGCTGCCCCACTGCTGGCAAAAGCGCTTGGGGGAGATTTCTTGTTTGCTTTTGTATCTGCAGTTGCTTTCGCTACCATTCTGGCAGTAGTTGCTGGTCTAGTCCTTTCAGCTGCTTCAGCATTCGCCCATGATTTTTACAGTCAAATCTTACGGAAAGGCGAAGCCACTGAAAAAGAACAGATGAAAGCTGCCCGTTGGTCTTCCATTGGGGTAGCCATCTTGTCCATTATCCTCGCGTTATTTGCACAAAAATTAAACGTAGCTTTTCTCGTTTCACTTGCTTTTGCTGTAGCTGCCAGCGCGAACCTTCCCATTCTATTATTCACTGTATTTTGGAAGCGCTTTAATACAGCCGGAGCCATTTCTGGAATGCTGGTTGGGCTCTTAAGCTCACTTATTTTAGTAGCTCTAAGCCCAAGCGTTTGGTCTCCAGAAGCAGGGATGGCGATTTTGGTCGGGGAACCTGTCTTCCCATTAGCAAATCCGGGTATTGTTTCAATTCCACTCGGATTCATTGGTGCTATTGCAGGTACCCTTCTTTCCTCTAATAAATCTGATGATGGCAAGTTCGATGAAATCGTAGTCAAGGTCAATACCGGAATCGGTCTCCGAGATAATGCTTAAAATAAAACCAATGAAAGAGGGGCTGTCCAAGAAGTCTGTAAGCTGTTGATTTCCGTTCCAGGCCGCTCGCTTTCCGCGGGGCGTGCGNNNNCTGGACAGCCCCTTTTTCTTTCTTCCAAAAATGCTTCCTTACCATCGGATAAAAAATGATTCCTGATACAAGAAGCACCATGCCGAAGAGGAAGGTTTTTATATCGGCGGTTCCTGCTTTTATGACCCATAAGGAGTATATAGCCGCTAAAACAGCAATGAGGCCATCACTGTATCTGTTTTTATTGTTGTTTTCATAGGTATCGCCCAGAATGACCAATTTGATCTGATAAAGCGAAGCCATTAAATATGGGACCAGAAAAGCCAAGGTAGCAACAAATATGACAAAGTCAAAAGCTTCAGCCATCGACTGGGAAACAACTGAAAAGATAAAAAGCTGTGTCATGATATTTGTTACTGTTAATGAGAATGAAGGTGCTCCATATCTGTTTTCCTTAGAAAAAGCAGGGATGAACATAGATTTATTAGCTGCTTGATAAGGTACTTCTGCAGCGAGCAAGATCCATCCGATTGTCGCTCCAAATAATGATACGATGCCAAGAAGTGCCATAATACTGCTTCCTGAAGGTCCAACGACACTTTCAAGCGCATCGACCAGCGGCTTTTGGGAATGGATCAGTTCTTTTTGCTGCAGCGTTCCCATGACAAGCACGGTGATTCCAATATAAATTATGAGTGCAATAAGAAGTCCAAGAATGGTTGCTTTTTTAACATCGTTTTGTTTTCTGGCACGATTTGAAAACACTACGGCGGATTCCACTCCAACGAAAGCCCAAAGGGTTGCAATCGCAGCACCGTTCAACTGTCCAAGAAATCCGGTTGTTTCTCCGGTATTGCTGTCAATTTTCGTTTCGATAAAAGGGATGAGATTGCTGGACTTAAAAGCAAACAGACAGATGATAATAAAAAATAAGAAACCAACTACTTTAGCTATGGTTGCAATAAGGTTTGCTTTACCGGCTCCTTCTATTCCCTTTAGAATGGCAAAGTGGAGTCCCCATAAAAAAGCCGAGCAAACCAGAAAAGTTATGGCTCCCCCGAGGCGGATTGAAGCTGATCCAACATTAAAAATATGCTGCTTGCTCGTCATAACCGGAAAAAACGTTGACAGGTAACTGGCGAACGTTGTTATGATTGCAACATTTCCAGCCCAGTTCGCCACCCAGTAACCCCATCCGACCAAATAGCCGGCAATTAAAGATGACTCTGTTCCTTCCTTAAACAAGGCTTGTGCATAATTCTGCGGCCCCCCATTTAATGATGGCTTCCTAAGTGCAAGGTTTCCAAATACCAATGCGGTTAGAAGCACACCGGCACCCGTCAGGATCCATGCACCAAGTACACCTCCAGGACTTGCGACCTCAGCTAAAGACCGAGGGAGCATAAATATCCCTGAACCTACCATGTTTCCAACAACCAGGGCCGTCAATACCCACAGGCCAAGCTTATGATCTTTCAATACAGCAACCTCCTGAAAAATAAATAATACCCCCCTAATATTTCCGTATTTCATGAACGCTAACCATCATCAGGGCAAAAGTAAAAGCATGCAGACCGTTTATCTTCTGCATGCTTTATAAAAAACTCTGTTAGTCCATGTTGTTGAATGAACATTCTAAATCTTAAGGTACGTTTTTCCGTTCTCTTGCTTGATTTTATTTTCTTTGATCAATTTGCCCAGGGCCCGTTTAAACGCCGCCTTGCTTATATCAAATTCATTTTTAATCTCATCCGGACTGGATTTATCAGTATAAGGCATCTGGCCTTTATTTGCTTTTAGATAGGTGTAGATTTTTTCGGCATCCTCACTATATGCTTGTTCTTTCCTCGGCTTCATCGAAAGATTTACTCTTCCATCTTCCCTTATGAATGTGACGCGGCATTCTACCCGCTCACCGAGGCGGAGCCGGTGGCTCATTTCATCTTGATGGATAAAGCCGATCAGACTGTTCTCTGTAAAGATTAATGCTCCTGAATCATTGAGCTTGTACACATGTCCAGTAACCATTTGATTAAAATGGCTTTCATTCGCAGCTTCTGCCTGTTCAACAATTTCCTGTTCATTCGCAAGGTCTGCAAACAGCCTTCCCTTCTTATCCAGGCGAAGACCGCAGTACAATTGGTCTCCAATTACAGGCCACTGCTCTAAAGGGCCGGGCAGATCATCGTTTGACAGCAATACATCCTTATGTATGCCAATGTCCAGGAATACACCCAATCGTTTCGTAGAGCCAACGACCTTGAGCCATGCCAATGTATCCAGACGGACTTTTGGCTGGGTCATGGTTGCTGCCAATCTGCCTTCATGATCCTGGTATAAAAATACTTCGACCGTTTCTCCTTCTTTCAGCTCTTTAGAAGCTTCTCTTTTATGCAGCATAACTTCTTCCGTTCCAAGGCTTAAAAAATAGCCGAAATCGCTCAACCGTTCAACTTTTAATGTAAATACCTCTCCGGCTCTTAATTTATTTTCCATCGCAGCTCAATTCCTTTGTTCTTTTTATAATAGTATGGACGTTAACATTGAAAAATAGAAACCTACTTTTAATCCGTAAAGTAGGTTTCCGCCTTTTATTCTTCCTTTTTTGTCTCTTCTTCCTCAGAAATTTCCATGAGTTTCTTTATTAAAATATGCTGAGGCATATGCATAATCTGTTCAAGCGGAACATTCAGCTTCTTGGACAGCATGAGAGCTGTTTCTGCTGAAATTTGCAATGGTTTCATAATGTGCAGCCTCCCCTCCGCTAAGTATACCAAACCTGCTTCTCTTTTAAAACAATCCCACTGCTTTCCCGTCTTCTGTAACATCCATATTCAATGCTGCAGGTGCTTTCGGCAATCCCGGCATCGTCATCACATCTCCGGTCAGTGCCACAATGAAGCCTGCTCCAATTGATGCTTTTAATTCACGAATAGTGATCACAAATTCCTCAGGTCGTCCAAGTCTTTTCGGATCATCAGAAAGTGAATACTGGGTTTTGGCCATACAGATAGGAAGGGTTGACCAGCCTTGAAGTTCAAACTCTTGAAGCTGTGTCAACGCTTTTGGTGAAAACTGAACCCCGCTTGCACCATACACTTTCTCGGCAATCGTTATGATTTTTTCTTCAAGTGGCTGATCCAGTGTATACAACGGCTGATACTCATTGGTTCCATTCTCGATAATATCGAGTACTTTTCTTGCCAGCTCTTCACCGCCTTCTCCGCCTTTCAGCCAAACATCGGATAGTTCAACAGGTATATTCTTCTCGCTGCACCACTTCAAGATATACTGAATTTCAGAATCATGATCGGACACAAAACGGTTGACAGCTACCACAAAAGGTACCCCAAATGCCTGGATCGTTTCAATATGTTTTTCAAGATTGGCCATTCCATCAGCCAATGCTTTAAGATCTTCCGTTGACAATTGATTTTTATTCTGTCCTCCATGCATCTTCAATGCACGTGCTGTAGCGACGATTACGACTGCACTGGGTTTCAGATCAGCATAGCGGGCTTTTATGTTTAAAAACTTCTCCGCCCCGAGATCAGCACCGAACCCTGCTTCTGTTACAACATAATCTCCAAGTTTGCTGGCTAACTTTGTCGCGATGATGCTGTTGCATCCGTGGGCAATATTGGCGAACGGGCCTCCATGAATAATAGCTGGAGTATTTTCAAGCGTTTGAACGAGATTAGGTCTGATCGCATCTTTTAAAAGCAGGGTCAGTGCACCTTCTACTTTTAAATCGGAAACGGTAACGGGTTTATTTTCATAGGTATAGCCAACAACCATTCTGGAAAGTTTCTTCTTCAAGTCATCCAGATCTTTGGCAAGACAAAAGATGGCCATGACTTCAGAAGCTACTGTAATATCAAATCCATCCTCACGCGGCACACCCTGCACGGGTCCGCCAAGACCAATGACAATTTTCCGAAGTGCTCTGTCATTCATATCGAGAACACGCTTCCACACAATTTTCCGAGGATCAATGTTCAGTTCATTCCCGCGGTGGATGTGATTATCGATGACTGCTGCCAAAGCGTTATTGGCAGTTGTAATCGCATGAATGTCGCCAGTAAAGTGAAGATTGATATCTTCCATCGGAATAACTTGGGAATATCCCCCTCCAGCTGCACCGCCTTTAAGTCCCATACTAGGGCCAAGCGAAGGTTCTCTTAGAGCAATAATGGCTTTTTCTCCGATTCGGTTAAGAGCCTGTCCAAGGCCTACCGTTACCGTTGATTTACCCTCACCAGCAGGAGTTGGATTGATGGATGTTACGAGTACAACCTTACCCTCCTGCTTCGTTTTGAGTTTGTCGAACAAACCCAGTGAAAGTTTTGCCTTATAGCGCCCATAAGGTTCCCAGTCTTCTTCTTGAATATTCAATTGAGCGGCGATCTCTTCAATTCGAAGCATGTTCGCTTCTTGTGCGATTTCAATGTCGGACTTATGCTTGACTTCCTTTGTCATGTGTAAGGTACCCCCTGTAAAATACGTACATATTATCATTTTACATAAAATCATTTATAAAATGTAAACATTCTTGTCGTCCTATCGATTTAGTTTATCCTGAATTTTGTTTTTACCGAGATTAGTTTATCGTATAATAGAAAGGAATTGATCTTGCAATTCTAAAAGGAGGAATTGAGATTCATGGCAAAAATCACTGTACAGGGTTTTGGTGATTATGAAATTGAAAATGGAAAAAAACTTGTAATCGGACTTGAAGACAATGGAGTGGATATACTTCACCGCTGCGGCGGGAAAGCAAAGTGTACAACCTGCCGGGTAGAGGTTGTCTCCGGTGACCTGGGTGAGATGAACGAATTTGAACGGAATATCATTGAAACGAAAGGGTTAGGCGAGGGGATTCGTTTATCTTGTCAGGTAAGGGTTGAGCAAGATGCTGAAATCCGTCCTGCGATGACCGTTTCAAAAGATGGGCTCGATCCAGGTCCGCGCCCTGCCGAATAAGCTTTAACAAAGGAGGCTCCATTCTTTTAGAATGAGCCTCCTTTGTTTATAGGGTTTATTATCGGATGCCTTCCCACTCAGAAAAAAACACATCTAGATACGATACCATCTGTTGATGTCTGCTCTCTGCAAGTTTTTTTCCATGCTCTGTATTCATTCGGTCTTTCAATGTCAGCAGTTTTTCATAAAAATGGTTGATAGCAGTTGACACTCCATTTCGGTATTCACTTTTTGTCATTGTGTTCCGTACAGGAATATCCGGGTCATAGATCATTTGTCCGACATGCCCGGAATACGCAAAAGTTCTTGCGATGCCGATCGCACCAAGGGCATCCAAACGATCGGCATCCTGGACTGCCATTCCCTCAATTGTCTTCATCCCTGTTGAATTTCCGCCTTTAAATGACATGGTTGAAATGATCTCAAGAACATGTTGCTTTTCGGGGTTTGTTACCTCATGCTTGGTTAGCCATAAGGATACCTTTACAAGTCCTGCTTCTTCAGATGCATTAAATTTTTCATCAGCTATGTCATGCAGGAGTGCTGCCAAGCTGCAGACAAAGGGATCCGCACCTTCTTTTTCTGCAATGGTAAGAGCTAGCTTATTCACCCTGTATATATGCCACCAATCATGGCCGCTGCCTTCCCCGCGCAAAGTTTCTTGAACGTACCGCTCGGCAGCTTCAATAATTTTTCTTTCCATTGAATTTTTCCTTTCTCATTATAAAAGTTTGTTCCAAAAGACATACTAAAAGTAAAACAGGTAGGTGAATTATATGTCAGAACCGTATAACGATCTTAAACAGGTAGACATGTCCATTCAGAGTGCACAACGAATCATCGGACATGCTACGATGAGTATGGATCCCGGCCAGCTTCATGCAGCCAAAGAAGCGCTGAATACTGCTAAAGAGCATTACGATGCCATGATGAACAACCAGACAGGAATGGATGGCATGTTTTTGGAGAATGCCCGTGAAACATTAGAACGCTGCGAACAGCAGATCAATGAAGCATTAAAACAATAAAAGCCGGATATCCGGCTTTTTTTTTATGAATAAGAAACGTTAACCTCTTCTTCAAGATCATTCACATATGTATACGCTTTTCTTTTTGTTTTAATTTCATTCTGCTTAAATCCCTCTAAAAGAGCAATATAGTAGCTTCCGTCGAACTCTCTTTGGATTTTTAACGTAATTTCAATGGCGACGCTGACCATATAATCACTCATTCCAGTAAAGTGCTTACCGAATTCAATAAATGCAGTATCACTTTCTTTTAATTTAATCCCCTTTGAAGCCAGGTACCGGAAGTATTCCTCGATTGAAAACTGAGACAATTGCATCCCATCCTATTCTTTGAAGATTCATGTAAATTGTATCAGTCAAAAATACCATTAATCAATGATTTCTTTTTTACCATGGATCATGTTCTTGTGAAGTGCCTGTGTCGCAAGGGAATCTGCCTCTTTATTTTCTTTCCGGGAGATTAACTCATAGGATGGTTTGATTCCGAGTATTTTCAGTTTTTCTTCAATTTTGTCCATCCATTTTTGCAGATTTTCTTCGTAACAAGGCCATTCCCCGCTCATTTGCTGAATAACCACCATTGAATCCCCTTTAATCGTTACCGGTGTCCGCTGTACACCCAGACGTTCCAGTTCATTTAAAAGCAGCCAAAGCGCCGCATATTCCGATTCATTATTCGATTCAATCATATGGTAAGAGGCATTGGAGCGTACCCGGTAATTTTTATTCGATTGTTTGTAATAAACTGCTGTTCCCTGCCCGGATAAAAGCTCATCTTTTTGAAACCCGCCATCAAAAAACGCTGTGATATCCGATGGTTCTGTCTCAATAACAGCCACCATTTTTTGAAGTTCTTTTTTAGACCAATAAACACCAGTTTCATCAAGAAACGTAAGATTTCCAAGACGGCCTGTTCTTTCAATGTCAGCAGCAAGCTGAACCGCTTGCGCCACCGTCACGGGATCTGAAACAAACCGTATCATATTCTTTGATCTTGAGGGCTTATATTCCCATTCCAACGTAACTTTCATCGCAGGTCCTCCCTGAATTTGTAATATCTCATTTCTTATTGTATCCCATTTCGCTATAATAGAAAAAAACAGGAGGGGATCGGATTGATCGAAGTGTATATTGACGGAGCAAGCGCAGGAGATCCGGGTCCTTCCGGGGCAGGCATCTTTATTAAACTAGGAAATGGAACGGTTGAAAAACACAGCATTCCGCTCGGAAGCTTATCCAATCATGAAGCGGAATTCCGCAGCCTGCTTCTTGCTTTAACGATTTGTGTGGAAAAGAACTATGACCCGGTTTCATTCAGGACCGATTCTCAAGCGGTGGAAAGAGCGGTAGAAAAACGGTTTGCCAAAGACAAACGATATGATCCCTTATTGCAGGAAGCCTTACATATGATTGATCAGCTGCAGTTGTTCTTCCTGAAATGGATACCGAGCAAACAAAATAAGGTGGCGGATGATCTTGCTCGAAAAGCTGTCCAGCTCAATGAAGTGCAATGAAAAGAAAAATAGCAGATACCGGTCTTCTTCTTGTTGCATTGGTGTGGGGAACAACATTTGTCATCGTTCAAAACGCGGTTGCCTTCCTCCCTCCGTTTGCATTTAACAGTATCCGTTTTTTTTTGGCTGCTATAATATTGGGAGGCTGGATCGTTTTTGCAGCACCTGACAAGAAGCAGTTTCTCAAGAGTAAACGCATCTGGCATAAAGGGATCTCACTCGGCTTCTGGCTATACCTGGGATATGGATTTCAAACTGTCGGATTAGTCTACACGACATCGTCGAAGACTGCGTTCATCACGGGATTGAGTGTGGTTGTCGTTCCCCTTATGGCCGTCTTTTTATTAAAACAAAGGCTGAATCTCTCCTCTGCAATCAGTGTAATAATGGCAGTAGCTGGTCTGTATCTACTAACAGGAGGAAGCGGCTTAGCTATGAATAAAGGCGACTTTTTCGTCCTGCTATGTGCATTTTCATTTGGTATGCATATTGTGATGACTGCCAAATTCGCTTCCGGTGCCCCCGTTTTATGGTTAACACTCATTCAGCTGGCAACCGTCTCATTCCTGAGCATGATCACTTCGCTCTCCATTGAAAACTGGAAACCCGCTTTCAAGTGGGACATCATGCTCCAAAAGGAAGTGATAACAGCTCTGGTCGTCACTGCTATTTTTGCTACAGCTCTCGCGTTTTTAGCACAAACCTATTTTCAAGGCTACACTACTCCAGCCCGTGTGGCTCTCATTTTTGCTCTTGAGCCCGTTTTCGGTGCTCTGACAGCTTATATTTGGGCAAATGAAACCCTTGGTGCGAAAGGGATCACAGGATGTATCCTTATCCTTTCAGGAATGATCGCTGCTGAATTTCCATTTGCTAAATTTTTAAAGAAGAGAAAAACAAAAGAGTGGGTAAATTCTTAACCCACTCTTACATTTATCTCAAGCTCAGTAAGCTCGTCCAACAATTTTGATTTATCTACTTTGATTTGTATCTGATCAAAATCAAGCTCAAGAATATCCGGAACATCGGTATATATTTTGCAAAGATCCTTGCTAAGGAACGCCATTTCTCTTCCAAGCTGAAGCTTTTTGAAATACCTTTTGTATTTCTCGTCCAGTTCATCTACCTTATGATAGATGCCCTCAACATTTCCATACTGCTGAATGAGAGGCAGAGCTGCCTTTTCACCTACACCGGCAACACCGGGAATATTATCGCTCTTATCCCCTAACAGTGCTTTTACATCCACCCATTGAGACGGTTCAATGCCATAATCTGATTGAAAATGAGTCAGCGTATACTTGGTTTCACCCTTCTTTGCAGCGATAAGCTGAGATGTTTTTCCGCATAGCAGCTGAAGCAAGTCCCTGTCGTTACTGTAAATGATGCATTCCCCGTCTTTTTCATCTCTCCATTTTTGAACAAACGTCCCAATGATATCGTCGGCTTCATATTTTGGAACCGTAAACTGAGGAATACCTAAGCTATTAAATAGGGAAACTGCTGTTTCATATTGCTGGATCAATGGTTCCGGCAATTCATTCCTGGTTCCCTTGTAATCTTGATATTTCTGTTTGCGCAGCGTTTCATTTCTCTTTACATCCCAAGCGATGGCTAAGTGAGTCGGTGTGTGGATCCTCAACAATTGCAGCAATTTTTGAATTTTAGCGCGCAGACCATTTATAAACAACCCTTTAGAGTTGCGTTGAAGCTGATGAAGTTCTTTTCCGTAAGCCGTAGCAAAATAACACCTGCTCAGTAAATTAAACCCATCAATCAGCAATAGTTTCTCATGTTTTTCATCAACCATTTCATTCACCGTCCCGCATACCCGGCCATCTCGTCTGCCAAGTTATTTTTATTTCATATTTGGGAAATTAATGAAGTTTTTATTTACAAAATAAAAACTTATAAAAAAAACTTATTTTACGTAGTTGTAAAATAAGCTGTTTATGTATGTCCGCTCTGCCGTAACTCATCCTGTCTTAAAACCCGTTCTCACAGGTGGGTATCCGCAGCTGTATTTTCATCTTCCTCTAACGAATGGAGAGGCACGATGTATTCAACAGAAATTTAGGATTCCCTTATTACTCATATCGGTTTAAGACAAAATAAGAGCTACTAACATCGCAGACTGTAATTATAACGCCATATTTAAATTTTGTAAATAAGTTTACTTCGTTTTCTTGCCATGGCGATGCCCGCTGCTTCTGGAATCTTCCATAGCAGCAAATTCAGAATCGCTTCGCTGTGCCATTTGTTTCGCATTGTTGTTGCGCTGGGCATTGGCATTTCCTTTTTTCTGTTTTCCCAATGTTTTCAGCTCCTGTTATATAGAGTATAACTATTGTTTCCATTCGTCAAAAATAAATGCGTAACATAATTTTCCTGACAATGGTAACCCTATGAACAGGAGGTTGATGTACTATGTCAAATGCTTATCTATGCCCAAACTGTAAAACCAATCGTACAAGGTTTAATCTGATCGCGCAAGTTCCGCAGTCTGTAAAATTAGATCCGTCAACAGGCTCAGTTGTCAATCAGTACGAAAATGCTGATGACTTGGATCCCTTCCATATTCCGTATAACGGAGCGGAAAGGCTTGTGCAGTGCGCTGCTTGCGGAGTCATCGGGGAAGAAGCTTCATTTATTAAAAGAGCACAGCACAACCCTCGTTAAAAAGATGAACAGTCTTGTTCATCTTTTTTTTGGCTGAAAAAGGAAATCATTCTACGGCGGCGAAATGTAGAGTAAATACCAAAGGAGGAATAAAGCGATTGCACGATAAAAGTCCAGGATCCCATTTGTTTAAAATACCGAGATGCAGCATTCAAAACGATGAGTTTCAAATTGTCTCTCAATATTATGAAAACGAATACTTGGCCTACAGAACATTTATTGTTTCAAAATTAGGAACACCCTATCTCCTTTATGAACTCGGCATTACATACGGTGCTGCGTACGAGCTGAATCAGTCGTATCCTCTGCGTGTTCCGGCCTTTCTGCTTCCACTTGGATTAAATTTTGTTTATGAAATGCTTACAGCTCCCTGCCCGCCCCATTGTTCATCCTTAATTACGAAACAGCATATCACCTCACTTACTATTCATTGGAGCAAGCTCCCTCCGATCACCGATCATTTCACTTCTCATTCATTCCACAGTTAAAGAAAAAAAACCCGCCTCAGCAGGTTTTACGTATCTTTTTTGACGAGTAGATCTTCTTTTGTTTCTTTTTCAATCCCGCCGCACCAATCCATAATCGTTAAAGTGATAATTTCAGCCGCCTGAAAAATTTTATCCAGCTCAATATGTTCGTCCGGATAATGGGCAACTGAAGTTACTCCAGGCCCGAATACAATGCTCGGTGTATGGCCAACAGATGTTAACAACCCTCCGTCTGTTCCCCATGGTGATGCTTCAATAACAGGTTCACACTGACAAATTTCAGTAAAACGATTGGACAAAAGCTTCATGAGATCATGGTCTTGATCAATGCTGCCAGGCAGCCACTGTGCTCCAAACCATTCCACAGCCGGAGGATGTTCTTTAAGCCATTGATCGTTGAGGCTCGCCATTCGATCTTCTAGCTCGCCTTTCACATCCTCAAGTGATTCACTTGGAGCCACACCTATTCTCCCTTCAATAACGATATGATCGGGAACAGATGAAGGCCATTCACCGCCTGATATTTTCCCTAAGTTAATCGGTACAGGAATAGGAATATTTTGATAGAGAGGATCTGTAATTCTTTCATTTCTTGCTTTCTCTAGGTCCTGCAGCTCCTTAACAACAATCATTGCCTTTTCAAGCGCGCTGACACCTTCGTATCTTGTTCCTCCATGGGCGGATCTGCCGTACACATTTATCCTGAACCACATGGATCCTTGCTGGCTTGGAAATATCTTCATATTCGTCGGTTCCGGAATGATAGCAGCATCTGCCGTATATCCCCTAAGAATAGCGGCAAGTGTACCTGCCCCTCCGCTCTCCTCTTCCATTACACTATGGAAAATGACATCTCCTTTTAACGGAACGTTCAGATCCTTTAAGCATTGTATTGCTAGAAGCAGGCATAAATTTCCGCCCTTCATATCTGTCGCACCTCTGCCATACAGTTTTCCGTCCTTAATTTCACCGCTATAGGGATCGTTTTCCCATTGGCTGAGATCACCTGGAGGCACGACATCCACATGCCCGTTCAAAACGATCGACCGCCCTCCTCCGCTTCCTTTTAAAATCCCCGCTACGTTAGGGCTGTTTGAGAAATCTGTTCTCGTCGCACAAAAATAAGGATGCCGGAAAAACGTTTCGTCATCCGGATGCCAAACATCTACTTCCAGACCTATATCCTGAAGCTTATCTGCGATTAGCATCTGGACTTCTTTTTCTTTTCCCTGTTCACTGTTCGAACGTACCATCATCTGCAAAAATGAGATGGCTTCTGGCTTTTTGCTGTCCATCCACTTTTGAATTTCCTTTTTCATGTTCACCCTCCTGCCGTTTTTTACTGAAAAGTTCCGATCTGATCGAGAATTTCTAAAGAAGCACCCGTTGATTTCACCACATCATCAACGGTATAGGGATGCATAATTTCTCTTAGTACAAGCTTTCCATCCATCACGTCAATTACGGCTTTTTCTGTAATGATCATGTGAGCGCCTTTTTGCACCGTAAGCGGCAATTTGCATTGTTTTACGATCTTTGGATTGCCTTCTTTATCCGTGTGATTCATAAGAACGATGACCTTTTTAGATTTTTGTGCAAGGTCTATGGCTCCCCCCATGCCCGGCACCCTTTTTCCTGGTACAATCCAATTGGCGATGTCCCCTCTTTCACTGACTTCCAGAGCTCCTAATACGGTAATGTCCAGAAGTCCGCGCCTTATGATGCCAAAAGCTGTGGCACTGTCAAAATAGGATGCCCCTGAGATCAAGGTGACTGGATAACCTCCGGCATTGGAGAGGTTGCCGTCTTCTTTCCCCTTTTCTGGTGATCCGCCCATGCCTAGAATTCCATTCTCTGTATGAAGCATGACACCGTGATCATTCGGAATGTAATCCGCAACTAGCGTAGGTATGCCGATGCCTAAATTGACGATCGTTCCTCTATCGATTTCAAGTGCTGCCCTGCGTGCTATTCGGTGTCTTGTTTCAATTCCCAAACCCATTCCCAATCCACCCCCTTGCTCTGAACGATATAATCCACGAAGACACCAGGCGTTATAATACATTCCGGATCCAGTTCACCTGCGGGTACGATTTCTTCTACTTCTGCAATCGTTATGTTGCCTGCCATAGCCACGAGAGGATTCGTATTTCGCGCGCTTTTATCGTAGACTAAATTTCCATAGGTATCGGCTTTTTGTGCATAAACGATAGAAACATCGGCTGTAAGGGCAGGCTCTACCATATAAGTCGCTGAGTTAATATCCACTTTCTGCTTGCCGGATTCAACGACCGTTCCAAGGCCTACATCCACTAAAATTCCGCCAAGGCCCATCCCGCCGGCCCTGATTTTCTCGGCCAGGGTGCCCTGAGGAATAAACTCCACAGCCAGTTCACCGCCGTGCATCTGTTTACCCGCTTCCGGATTGGAACCGATGTGGGAAGCGATAAGACGGCTGATCCGCTTCTCAGTGATCAGTTTGCCCGGTCCGATCCAAGGAAAGCCGGTATCGTTGCTGATCATAAAAATATCCTTGATGTTTTGGTCAAGAATGGCATTGATTAAGCATGGCGGAGCCCCCACCCCTCCAAACCCCCCTACCATCAGCGACATGCCATCATAAAAAAGAGGAGCTGCTTCTTCCATCGTGATGAGCTTTGTTTTTAATGTTGTTTCATTGGTATTGGACAGCATGGTTTTAATCTCCTTTCTTCTAGCTCGTTGCTCGATGAATCACAATTCCTGAAGATACAAGATGGTTCATTAATTCTTGCAAGCTTTCATCCAATATTCTTAATATCTCGTAAACTTGAAAAGAAGTAACAATTAATGGCGGAGAAATTAACACAGCATCTCCCTCGTATCCGGTAACTCCTCCGAAAGCAGGATATATGATGAGTCCATTGTTGAAGCAAATGGAGATCAGCTTTTCCCCTACACGGTCGCTGACAGAAAATGGCGCGTGGTTCAGTGCATCATTGACAAGTTCTAATCCGCATAAGAGACCTTTACCGCGAACATTGCCGACAAAAGAGTATTTTTGCTCCAGTTCTTTCAATCCATTTAATAAACGTTCTCCTTGTTCCTCGGCATTCTGAACAAGATTTTGTTGTTCCATATATTCCATGACTGCACAGCATGCCGCTGCAGAAAGAGGGTTCGCACTGAAGGTGTGCCCGCTCATGACCACTCTGGATCCTTTACGTATCACATTAATAATGCGGTCGGACACCACGGTTGCCGCCATTGGGGTATATCCTGCACTGAGCCCTTTGCCGAGGGTCATAATATCAGGCTCTATTCCCCAGTGGTCGATAGCAAACATTTTTCCTGTTCTGCCCATCCCCGTCATCACTTCATCGGCGATGGTTAAAATATGATACTTGTCACAGATCTCTTTCACTTTTTCATAATAGCCCGGAGGAGGTACAATCGCGCCGCCTGCAGCGCCAATGATAGGTTCAAAAATAAACGCAGCGATGTTTTCAGGCCCAATCTGTTCAATTGCACGTTCCAATTCGTCAGCACATTGTAATCTGCATCCGGGGTATGTATTTTGCAAAGGACATTGGTAGCAATAAGGTGCGGGAACAGCCGGGAAATCTTCAAGCAGCTCCGAGAATCGCTCTCTTCTCATATGATGGCCGGACATCGACAGAGCTCCCAGTGTTATGCCATGATAGCTGGTCCATCGGGAAAGTATTTTTGTTTTCGTGTAAATTCCTTGTTCCTGGAAGTACTGGATCGCTACCTTTAATGCGGTTTCCGTGGCTTCCGATCCGCTGTTGACAAAAAAGGTCCAGTTCAAGTCACCAGGAGTCCTACTTGCTAGCTTCTTTGCCAGTTTTTCTGCCGGCAGACTTGTGAAGTGCGAACGGTAAACGAAGGCAACCTGCTTTGCTTGTTCATATATCGCATCCGCGATTTCTTCCACACCATGGCCGATGTTTGCGGTTACGGCTCCTGAGGATCCATCGATATACCGATTGCCGTTTTCGTCATATAAATAGATTCCCTTTCCGTGACTGATCATGGGATAGCTTGCATCCAGCACCGGTTTAATAATTCCTGTTTTATCCATGATGGGCACTCCTTCCATTCATGATGGAAAAGCAACGGAAATCCGCTGCTTTTCATTGAATGCATATTTAATAGGATTTAAAGTAATTTTTCTTTAAAAAACGTTCTTGAGCCATTAATTCTTTGAACGTCAAAACCTGATTCAGCTTTTTTGTATCAATCAATAAAAGCTGATCTTCAATTTCTTCCACGATTTCATCTTCATGATATTCCATACTGCAAGACTCGCAATAAAGAGCCGGGATTTCTTTTATTTGAAGTGCCCGGGTACCGTCATGCAGTTCCCAGTATCCCGTCTTGGTAATTTCTTTGGCTGAATGATCATTGCACCACATGCATTCCTTCATGAGCGGCCTCCTATGCTTCTTTCACTGTGCCATCATCCTGAGTGGCTGTTTCTTTTTTCAGTTCATGTTTGAATTTCTTTTCTTTCATTTCGTCCCGTTTTTCCCGTTTATCTTTCAGCGTGGCATGTTCAGGGTTCGTTTCGTATGTTTTTCTTCGGTCAAACCGGTTTAAGCCTTCAGGAACGATATTGAATTTCTCATCCTTCATAAGTGCTGTTATTCCTATTGCGGCCGGCTGCTCTGTAATACCCATGGTCTGGTTAAAGTACTCATCTGCCAATCCGGCTTTATAGTTTTGAGGTTCGGGATAAGACGTGATAACTCCTTCAAAGTTTCGTAAAATTACTTTATCAGGGCTCTGTGAAATCAAATAATTTGGCTGAAGAGAAATTTTGCCTCCTCCACCCGGTGCATCCACAACAAAAGTCGGAACAGCATATCCGGACGTGTGGCCACGTAATGCTTCTATGATCTCCAGCCCTTTTGAGACAGGTGCACGGAAATGTCCGATGCCTTCAGATAAGTCACATTGATAAATATAGTAAGGGCGTACACGGATCTTTACGAGATCATGCATCAGCTTTTTCATAATATGCGTGCTGTCATTGATTCCAGCCAGGATAACAGACTGGTTTCCGACCGGTACACCGGCATTTGCCAGCATTTCACATGCCTTTTTGGATTCCTCTGTAATTTCAATGGATGTATTAAAATGGGTGTTGAGCCAAACCGGATGATATTTCTTTAAGATGTTGCACAGATTTTCGGTAATTCGCTGCGGAAACACGACAGGAGCACGTGTTCCGATCCGAATGATTTCCATATGGGGGATTTCTCTTAGCCTTTTTAGAATATATTCAAGAATGTTGTCATTGATTAATAAACCGTCTCCTCCAGAAATCAGGCAATCTCTCACCTGCGGAGTAGCTGCAATATAATCAATGGCTGCGTCAAGCTGCTTTTTAGGTACACCCATTCCGATCTGTCCGGAGAAACGTCTTCTCGTACAATATCTGCAGTACATGGAGCATTGATTGGTTACCAGGAATAACACTCTGTCAGGATAACGATGTGTCAGTCCAGGAACTGGAGAATCTTCATCCTCATGCAGGGGATCTTCAAGATCATATTTTGTTTTCAGGATTTCCTTTCCGATCGGTACGGACTGCATCCGGATCGGACAGCGCGGATCATCCTCGTCCATCAGCCATGCATAATACGGGGTGATATTTAAAGGAATCGTCATGGTGGATATACGAACGCCTTCCTCTTCTTCAGGCGTTAAGTTTACGACTTTTTTTAAGTCTTCAAGATTTCTTACCGTATGCGTCAGCTGCCAGAGCCAATCATTCCACTGCTCTTCTGTGACGTCCTTCCATAACTCAATTTCTTTCCAATGTCTTTTTGGCTGGTACAATCCATTCATGATAGGCATTGCGTTACCTCCTTGTATACTTAGCTCGTTAATCTATACTTGCAAGTTCCGTGCCAAAATGAATGATACTGAAAAAAAAGCCTTAGATCCCTGATTATTCTGATAATGCTAATATATGCGCCTATCCACTTGTTTGGGAAAAAGAAAAAACTGCCGAAAATCCGGCAGTTCAGTGTGCATTGATTTTTAATTTATATTGCAGTGTCTGTCTCGGTATTTTGAGCAGTTGTGCAGCTTTCTGAATATTTCCATCCGAAGCAGAAAGAGCCTTGGATATCAGCTCGCGTTCCCGATGAGCGAGAGCCTCCCTAAGAGGAGGAATGGGTGTCTGCTCAATAGAGCCTGCAAGAGAAGGAGTGGCCAGGAGATGATGAGGCAAGTCTGCCACTTTTATTTCCTCATTATCATCCGCCATATTCATGGCATATTCGATCACATGTTTCAGCTCCCTGACATTTCCTGGCCATGGATATTGCTGAAAAAGATGGAATGCTTCTTCTGAAAGCCCCTTAATTTGTTTTTTGAATTGAACATTATATTGAGAAATAAAGTGCTCCGCAAGCAGATGAATATCTGAAATACGATACCGCAATGGAGGGATTTCAAAAAAAATCACGTTCAGCCTGTAGTATAAATCTTCCCTAAGTTTATTTGATTTAACACATTCTGAAGGGTGTTCATTCAATGCAGCCATGATCCTTACATTCACCAATTTGCCCTGAACAGCACCGATTCTGCGGACTACCCCATCCTGAAGGACCCTCAATAATTTTGCTTGGATATCAAGAGGCATAGAATTGATCTCATCTAGAAACAGGGTTCCACCATCCGCCAGTTCAAAAAGGCCGGGCCGGTCGACAGCACCCGTAAAGCTTCCCTTCACTGTACCGAATAAAATACTCTCCAAGAGCTGTGATGGAATTGCAGCACAGTTCTGGGCAATAAATGGTTTGTTTTTTCTCAATGAATGATTATGTATACCTTGAATAAGAACTTCTTTTCCGGTTCCGGTCTCCCCGAAGATCAGAACGGGTGAGGAAGTTTCAGATACTTTCTTCGACAGTGACTTTAACTGATCAATCTGAGGATCAGCTGAAATAAAATCCTCTAAGTGATAAGATGCATAATGGCCATTTTTTATGGTAACGGAACGGCCTTTATGGAACTGCGCCTGCATATCAAGAAGCTTCTCGGACAATTGTTTTATTTTTGTAAGGTCCTTTGATATTTCAATCGCACCAATCAGTTCCCCATCAACTATGAGCGGCAGCGTCGTGTTGACCGTATCCACCCGCTTGCCGTTTACGTTTGTATACGTTTGATGCTGGTTGATGATCGGTTTTCCTGTTTTAATAACGTTCAGCAATGTACTGGTTTGCTGGTTTAATGAAGGAAAAGAATATAGTACGTGCTGGTTTAGCACTTGAGGAACTTTTAAACCATCAAGCCTTGCGGCAACTTCATTATAAAAAATGGTCATTCCGCTGGCATCCACTGCATGAATTCCTTCATCAATCGTCTTCAATATGGCTTTTAGCATCTCAATGGTTTCAACCGAGTCTTTAAACATAGGCACCTCCACTCTGAATCAAAAGAACAAGCTGCTCAATTTTCATCAGGATCGCCGAAAATTCGGCACTATTTTGCTGACAGATCTCTCATCCAGAGGTTCATGTCCTCGTATTTATCAAAAATCAGGCAATTTTTTGTGAATCTCCCATGATATTTATAGCCTCTTTGAAAAAAGACGGCATTCATTCCAAACGACAAAGAGCGTGCGATGGAATAGGCACAATAGATCTTACGGTTCTTCAGTTCCAGTTCAAGCTTCTCAATCAAGATTTTCATCAGACCAAATTTTCGGTGTTCAGCCAATGTAGCACAGTCTGTAAGTTCTGCATTGTGATATTGCTGATTAATATCCGCAGATGCAGCACTTACAATTTCTTCATTCTGTTCGATCACATAATAAATGGTCCCCTGCTCCATTGTATTTTTAATATAGGAAGGATCATTCATTGGAGTGGGATATACTTGGAATACCTTTCCATATAAAGTGGATAGGCCTTCTGTATCGTTTTGGTCAGCTAATCGGATAAAGTAGTTTTCTGGCAGAGAATATCCGCCGGATTTGCCCTCTGGAAGTTCAAAAATCCGATCCATAATCTTATCTTCCTCAACCCAATAGTCACTTCTCTTCCTTTCGTTTGTGTAATATCGGCACATCGCCACAGCGTCGCTTCCATTGAAATACTGGCTGAATACCGCTTCAGGCAAAAAGCCCAATGCTAGAAAAGCTCCAACATGTTCTGATTTTGCCTTAATGATCACTTTTGAGAAATCATGCTGAACAGCCAGTTCGTTGACTTCAGCGGCCAAGGAAGAAATATTTCCCCGATAATCATCCACTCTCAAGCGTTCATTAAAATAATCCAGAAATATCTCAGCTGTTACATCTTCTTTATTAATTTCTGTTTGTTTATAAAACGTTTCAGTTTGCATTTGATTATTACCCCCATTTCTACCTTGTTTATTCCATAGCCATTTGTTTATTCCTTTAAAAATTTAAAATGAAAGGCGAAAAGAAAAAACTGCCAATTGGCAGTTTAACGATATTTTTTTGATAAGCTTTTTAACTTTTCTACTGTTATTAAGTCAGAGTATCGATTACCAAGGTCTCCGTGAAAAACTTTTCCGTTTCGAATTCCATGATAATCACTGCCTCCTGTGGGAATTAACTGGTAGCGCTCAGCAAGGTTTCGATAATGCACTTCCTGCTCGGCTGAATGATCCGAATGGTAAACCTCGAGCCCTGCTAATCCATGCTCCTTCAACTGCGGAATCAGTTCGTCCTGATCATATAAACCCGGGTGAGCCAGAACAGGGACACCCCCGGCATCAAGAATAATATTAACGCCATCAGCCGGTGATATTCTCTCAGTGATGGCATAAGCCAGCTTCCCTTTGCCTAAATACTTATCAAATGCTTCTCTCAAAGAGCTGATTATTCCTTTCTCCATCAGTACTTCAGCAATATGAGGACGGCCAATATTACCACTGGATGATTTCCTTTTTGCTGTTACTTCTTCCATGGTGATTGAAATTCCGAGCTCTTGAAGGTTGTTAACGATCTTTTCATTTCTTTTATTTCTGACAGTACGAAGTTCCTCCAGCTTTGAAAGGAATTCAGCATTCTCATGGTCAATGAAATAACCAAGAACATGAATATCTTGTCCGTTGTCGAGCGTACTGATTTCAATTCCTGGGATACATAAAAAGTTTGAATGACTGGCAGCCTCGCTTAGTGCTTCAGAAACGCCTGAAACCGTGTCATGATCGGTAACTGCAAGCCCGCCAAGCCCTTTTTCTGCGGCAAGTCTCACGTTCTGAGCAGGCGAGTTTACTCCGTCTGATGCGGTTGAATGAGTATGCATGTCGATGTTTGCCATATTTATTTCCTTTCAATTCATACTTTAAATACGGTACGTGAAATTATTTTATTGTTTTTCAATTTTATTTTCCGGATAAGATATCCAGTCACTCCAGCTTCCAGGATATAATCTTACATTCTCGATGCCGGCTTCGTCCATGCCGAGTATATTGGCGCACGCCGTTACTCCAGATCCGCAATAGACGATCACTTCAGGTTTTTCTTTCAGATCTTTATGAACACTCTTCAGCTCTGATGAGTCAAGCCATTTACTTCCTTCACTCACGTTCTTTAGCCACGGAATATTCACCGCTCCTGGAATATGCCCCGCTTTCTTATCGATCGGCTCATGCTTACCTTTATACCGTTCAGGGTCCCTTGAATCAACAACAATGGCTTCCTTACCATCTTTGAGCGATGCTAGTCTGACTTCTTCCATACTGACCGTTCTCCATTTGCTTTCTTGAGGAGTAAAAACCGTTGGCTGCAGAACCGTATTCTCGGACGTCACTGGGTACCCTTTCCTTTCCCAGGCAGAAAAACCTTCCTGCAGGACAAAAACCTTCTCACTGCCAAGAAGCTTCAGCATCCACCATAACCTTGCAGCATATGAGCCTCCCTGATCATCGTAAGCAATAACGGTTTTCTTTTCATCAATTCCTAAACGTCCAAACACTTGCGACATTTCTTTTTTTGACGGAAGCGGATGGCGACCTCCATGCTCTGTGACACTCCTTGACAAGTCTTTTTCTAGATCCACATAAATTGAACCTGGAATGTGTCCCGAATCGTACTGTTTCCTTCCGACTCCCGGGTCGGATAGGCTATACCTGCAGTCACATATGACAAGCTCTGAGCGCGATAAATGAGACTCCAGCCATTCTTGTGTTACAATATTTTTCATGAGGCGACTCCTTTCGATAAATAATTCACGTTATTTTTATGAAACATAGGGGAAACTGATGTCATACGCAATATTAGCAAAGTGAGGATTGATATCATGAACAACCATATTCCAGAAGCCTGTATCGTACTTTTCGGTGCAACAGGAGATCTGGCTCACCGTAAACTGTACCCTGCACTCTTTCAATTGTACCAAAAGCAAAAGCTCAACGAAAAGTTTGCTGTCATCGGTGTCGGAAGAAAAGAATTTTCACATGAAAAATTTCAGGAAGATGTGAAACTTTCTATATCCAAAGAGAAAAACATCCAAAATGACAAAGTGGATGAATTCATCTCCCATTTTTATTTCCTTCAAATGGATGTAACCAACGAAAAAAGCTATCAAGATCTAAAAGCTCTTGCTGATGAACTCGACAGCAAATACAGCCTTGGCGGAAACCGTATGTACTATCTTGCGATGGCTCCGCAATTTTTCGGTACCATTCCTTCCTTCTTAAAATCAGAAGGACTGACTGAGACGGAAGGCTGGCAGCGCCTGGTTATTGAAAAACCTTTCGGACACGATCTTCAATCAGCCACTGAACTGAATGAGCAGCTTCAGAAGAGTTTTCCTGAGGAAAGCATCTACCGTATCGACCACTATCTTGGTAAAGAAATGGTCCAAAACATTCAGGTCATCCGCTTCGGAAATGCGATCTTTGAATCGATATGGAACAACAAGTACATATCCTCTGTTCAGGTTACCTCCAGTGAAACACTTGGTGTTGAAGACCGCGCATCCTATTATGAAAAATCCGGTGCGATATTGGATATGCTGCAGAACCATATGCTTCAGATGGCGATGATGGTTGCTATGGAGCCTCCCGGCGGACTGGATCCCAAATTAATCCGCGATGAAAAAGTTAAAGTGCTTCGTGCCCTGCGTTTCTACAATGAAGAAGAAGTTGCTAAAAACGTGATCCGCGGACAATATAAGGAAGGCACAATGAACGGAAAAACCGTTCCTGCTTACGTGGATGAAGAGAATGTCGATCCTGCTTCAAAAACGGACACATTTGTTGCGGCTCGCGTGTTTATTGATAATTTCCGCTGGGCTGGTGTACCGTTCTACCTTCGTACAGGTAAACGTATGGCAACAAAGGCAACAGAAATCGTGGTTCAGTTTAAGAACGGACCAATGGCGCTCTATCACGAGCATGATGACCATTATCAGCCAAACCTTCTGAGAATTCATATTCAGCCGGATGAGGGCTTGAGTCTCTCGCTGAACGCGAAGCCTCAAGGTGATTTCCCTGCCCTTCTGCCGATCAACATGAGCTATTGCAACAACTGCCATAATGAGTTGAACAGTCCTGAGGCATACGAGAAACTGATGCACGATTGCCTCCTCGGAAATTCAACGTATTTCACGCGTTGGGACGAAGTGGCTCTTTCTTGGGAATTTATTGATGGAATTACAAATGCCTGGAGAAATGGAAATATTCCTCTCTACAAATATTCTTCAGGAACAATGGGTCCTCTTGAAGCGGAAGAACTATTGAACGAAGACGGCTACACTTGGTGGCAGCCAACAAACCTTAGAACTGATCGCGATGAAAAGTAAAAAGCTCACGGCATATGCCGTGAGCTTTTTAATGCAATGCAGGGTTCAGCGGTTTTGCCTGCCCTTCTTCTTTTTTGCCTTTCTCACCTTTTTCCTTTTCGGGTTTAATCGCAAAAAAAGCAAGCAGTGCAGCAAACAGACTGACACCCGCGGATGTATAAAATACGATGGAATGATCGGATTTCATGATGATCGCATAAATGGGAGGTCCGAGAGCAACCCCGACGAAGCGCATTGAGCTATACAATGAGGTGATGGTCCCTCTCTCTTCTTTCTCTATACCTTCTGTGATTAAAGCGTCCAGACATGGCAAGGCTGATCCAATTCCTATTCCGCTGACAAAAAGAATGGCAAGCAGGAAATAGAGTCCATCTGTAAACGTAACACTCAAGATCGAAACGGCAAGCAGCATGATTCCCCCGAAAGTGAGCCATTTCATGAAAGATTTGTTCTGGCCGATCTTCTTGCCAGCAATATATGAAGAAATAGATAACGCAAGAAGCGGAATGGCTAATACGAATCCCTTTTTAATCCCGTGTATGCCGTATTCTTCTTCAAGTGTTGTGGATAAATAAAATAAAATGCCAAACAGCACAAACATGATGATCCCCCCGATTGCAAAGATAGCGATCAGCCATTTGGCGTTGTTCTTGAACGTTTTCTTAAACGATCGTAAAAATTTCTTGAAAGCCGGCGGTGCCTGTTCTTCTTTCTTTGGAGTCTTCACAAGAAAAAAAACAAGGCCGATGGAAATCAAGCAGAAAATGGGAATAAACCAAAAAGGAAGATGCCAGATGAAGGTTGCCAATATAGCCCCCACGATTGGGCTCAACACTTTGCCAAACGTATTGCTCGTTTCGATCAGGCCGAGACCTGAGCTTACTTCCTTTTCATCATCAAACATATCCCCCACCAATGGGAGTACGACCGGAGCTGCTCCTGCTGAACCGATCCCCTGCAGCAGCCGTCCGGCCAGGATAATGTAATAAGGATCATTCATTTTCCAAGAAGCCCAGCCTGTTACGAGCCCCCCAATACCTGCTATGATCAAACTTGGAATGATGACTTTTTTTCTGCCCAGCCGGT
This sequence comes from Fictibacillus sp. B-59209, assembly GCF_036216745.1. Taxonomy (NCBI): domain Bacteria; kingdom Bacillati; phylum Bacillota; class Bacilli; order Caryophanales; family Fictibacillaceae; genus Fictibacillus; species Fictibacillus sp. B-59209. The sequence goes on from NZ_JARMMC010000018.1 coordinate 52,465, forward strand.
CGGATAGGTAGCCCGCGATAGGAATAAGGATGATAGCCACTATAGAATATACCGTAATGATCATCGAGACTTGAAAAGAAGATATATGCAGTTTCTTTTCAATCGAGGGCAGTACAGGGATCAACATTGAGTTTCCCAGCGTCATTACCAGCGGGATTGATGCAAGTGAAATTAAGTCCAGCTTTTTTTTCGATTCCATATTCTCCTCCAGATCCAAATAGCATACAGGCTTTTTCTTAGTATGGTTTTCACAGCTTTTTACATACAAGAAATTCAAACCATTGACTCTAAAAGGAGTTTAAAGCTAAACTTAAAAACAACAGACATCCGCTGCTAAAAGCAAAAGGATAAAGAAAGGAAGAATGAGTTGGAACATTTATTGAACCCCTCGGTCAGACATATTCAAATATCGGGGATCCGTACGTTTTATAACCTTGTCAGCCAATATCCGGATGCCATTTCTTTTACCCTGGGACTGCCTGACTTCCCTACTCCGGAGCATATTAAAAATGCTGCCAAACAGGCCATTGATGAAAACAAAACCGTGTATTCTCATAATGCTGGTTACTTAGAGTTAAGGAAAGCCGCCTCTTCCTTCTTGAATGAAAAATATGGAATGAAATATCATCCTGAACATGAAGTAATCGTAACGAACGGTGCCAGTGAGGCAATCGACATTTCTCTGCGCACGATCTTAGATGAAGGATGTGATGTCCTGCTGCCGGGTCCTGTATATCCAGGCTATGCTCCTGTTATCGAGATGTGCAAAGCGAACCCAGTTTATGTGGATACCACAAAAAACGGCTTTAAACTAAACGCCGAGCTGATTCAGGAACACCTCACACCCAATACAAGGTGCGTGATCCTGCCCTATCCTTCCAATCCAACGGGCTGTATATTATCTCCCGGCGAGCTCAAGGAAATTGCAGATGTACTAAAAGATCAGGATGTTTTTGTACTATCCGATGAAATCTACAGCGAACTCACGTACGAACACGAACATGTCTCGATCGCATCGATGCCAGGGATGAAAGAAAAAACGATTGTTATCAACGGGCTCTCCAAGTCACATTCTATGACCGGATGGCGGATCGGCCTCGTCTTTGCCCCCGCAGAGATTTCAAAACATCTATTAAAGGTGCATCAATACAATGTGACATGCGCTTCAACTATTTCACAGATGGCTGCGATTGAAGCATTAACAGCCGGCAAAGACGATGCGCTTCCCATGAAAAAAGAATATAGCAAGCGTTTAGAGTTTGTCATCAGAAGGTTAACTGAAATGAAACTGCACGCCGAAAAGCCAGGAGGAGCTTTTTATATTTTCCCTGATATCTCTCCATATGGGATCACTTCACTGGAATTTGCCACAAAGTTATTGGAAAAAGAGAGAGTAGCCGTAGTTCCCGGTTCAGCCTTTTCTGAACTGGGTGAAGGCTACATCAGGATTTCTTATGCAGCATCTATGGAACAGCTATCTGCCGGTTTAGACAGGCTGGAATCCTTTTTAAAATCCCTATCCATCACTAATCCTTAATTATTTTAGGAAATCACAAAAAAAACCAGGCATTTAAGCCTGGTTTTTCTTGTGCGCATATTCCTTTACCATTTGTTCTGTGATCAATTTTCGCTGAGGAACAATCCCCTTTTGAGCTAGCTGGTTCATTTGTTTACTTACTTCATTAATCTCTTTCACACTGAAAGGAAGTCCTTTTCCGCATTGCTCAACCGTGATATCGATCAAATTTTCTCTTCTTTGTTCCAGCATCAGAAATTCTGATACAATCGCATGCTGCCTGCTGGAATGTTTGCTGATCTCTTGATGTACACTCATTCCTTTTCCTCCTCAAACCTCATCTTTGGTTTAGTATACCATGTGATTGATCAACATTCATTTTTCAAAACATTTTAAATAATTTATCATTTTACAACCAAAACAGCTTTCAAAGACCTTAGTCAATCGTATAAGACAAGAGCTGAAGGCCTGGGAAATGAAGCGGAAACAGCAGAAGCTGACAAACAGTTCAGTGCTTTTGCCGAAAAAGTAAATACAATCCATAAAAAATTAGGATTGATTGAAGCAAGCTTTGTCAGTGAGATCCAATAAGAGCAAAAGGAAACCGTCTAAACGGTTTCCTTTTTTTATAATTGATTCAGTTCCAGTAGGCTTTTCTTCATCGTTTCCAGAAGTCCGGGAGTTTCAAGCGCTTTAAGCAGCCCTTCATAATAAAGGACAGCTTCTCCTTTTCTACGGCTGATTTCGGAATGCACAGAATCATTAAATGCTGAAAGATAATACGTATAGAACACTCCTGCACTATCATCCACAAAAGTTTGAACCGGGTTTTCCATCATGGTGTACATCTTTTCCATGATGTTTTTCTTTCCCCCTTCTTCAAAGAAATGACGTGCATTCTTAAATTCTTTAAGAATCGTTTCTTTTCCCTCGGCCTCGTGAAGCTTCGTTTCAATTTCAAGGCTCTTGAACTGAAAATCCTCTTTTTCCATGTGATACTCCGGACCATTAAACCTTTTCAATGCCTGATCCATTTCCTCATGCATCTCACTGAGCAAGTAAAGAATGTATTTCTCTACCCTGAGCATGGTTGCCCTCGATTCCTGCTGCAGATCAAATTGAATCCTCTGATGCAGTTCTTTCCAGCTTTCAGGCAAAGCGTTCTTTTGTTCTTTTACCGATCCTGTGATCACAGAAGAGTTGAATGCCTCATTAAAAAATTCGGTAAACCGAAGCATAACTCTTTGTTTTACATAAAACAGCAGCTCATTGATCTCTTTTTGCAGAAGCTCTTCTTTTTGCTGCAGAGAATAGCCTTCCATCGTTTGCAGCACGTTCGTCCATGTATTTTTAAGCTCTTGTGTCTTTCTTTCACGGTCCTTTTGACTGGAGGCTGCTTCGTCGATCAGCCGCTCCAGCATAAACTTGGATTGCTGGAATTGGTTAATCGCTGAATTCACCAGCACATCTGCAAGGTCTTCTTTTAAGAAGGACATAAAGGCGTTCATGAACGGCAGGAATCCTGTCCGCTGCAATAGTTCCTGCCCTTGTAACTCTTGGTATTTGCTTCCGAGCCGGTTTCGTTCCTCCTGAGACAGTTCATCCGTTGGTTTTTGTCCCAGCAATGAAAAATAGCTCGACATCGGATACAGCTTTGGATGTCTAATCCCGAACCGGCGCAAATTATCACCGACGTGTTCCACAACATCGATGAGCTCTTCACTATCCTTCGCCAGATCTGAAGCATTGATCACGAAGAACATTTTATCCAGTTCAAAGGTGTCTTTGACACGTCCGAGCTGGATCAGAAACTCACGGTCAGCGGCTGAGAATGCATGGTTATAATAGGTTACATAAAGTATGGCGTCTGATTTTTTTATAAATTCAAAAGCGACGTTCGTATGGCGGGCATTGATGGAGTCAGCTCCCGGTGTATCCACCAATGTCACCCCCATCTTTGTCAGCGCACAATCATAATAGACCGATACACTTTCTGTAAAACATGCCTTTTCTTCATCGGCAACGAATGCCTTAAACTCTGCAGCGGAAATAGACATTTCGGTACCCATCTGCTTTTCTATGGCACTGAACCCTCTATGGACCGCCATTAAAAATTGAAGGTGCGGACGAAGCTTATCAGAGCTTTTTCGGCTGTCAATCTGGCCCGCTGCCTGTATGGCTTCGAGAATGTTTCCTGCCTTTTTTCCAAAATGAGACAGTGACAGGTTGATCTCATCTAAAAGATCTTGTTCTTTTTTAAAATAAATGAGTGCAGTGCCGTGCTGATGCTCTTGATCAGGCGGAACAATCCTATTGATCGTGGCAGTCGTTGGATTCGGAGAAACGGGCAAGAGTTCTTCCCCGATCAGCGCATTGGCAAACGATGATTTTCCAGCAGAAAAAGCACCAAACAGCGAGACCGTAAAATCTCGGTTTAAAAGCCGTTCTGAAAAACGTTTCATATCATCAGAATGATTTTTCATCAACTCAAGCCTGGACAGGATGGCTGCTGCGGATTCAAGCTTTTCTGCTTCATCCTCAAGACGGGACGGCTCCCCGGTCTTTGCGCGGTTCACTGCTGTTTCTCCATTAAGGACGTTATCCAGTATTTCGGTTTCTTCTGAAGGATTGGCGTTTTTCTTTAAGTCTTCAACGGTAAGTTTAAAAACCTCCGCCTCTTGTGCTGCAAGAACGAGATCTGCTTCTTCCATCGCAACAGCATGGTTTTGTTCACTGTACAAGGCATCTAAAATCATGCTTTCTGTGGATATCCATTTTTGTCTCACTTCTTTTGTTTTTCGCAGTGCGGCTAAAATATTTTCCTGCTCTGAGATCAGCACCTTGTACTGTTGAATCTCTGCTTGCGCGTTTTTGTCTGTCTCAATAGTGATCTGATCAAGTTCCGGCCGGTAATGCGACATAAAAGTACGCTTGATATCTTCCACGACATCATTGCAGTATTGCAAAACATAATTGCCGTTTAATGAAGCTCCAGGCTTGATAAGAGCAGCCAGCCGGTCTGGACTCAGTACCGGCTCTTCTTTCATTACAACGGAATGTGCATGAAAGTAATCTTTAAGATGCCAGTTGATCTGTGTCTTTATGTTCTCCTGCACTGATTCATAAAAGGCATGAAGCCGTGCATTTCGTTCGGCTTCAGTTTTTTTAGAGGCGAACAGAACGCCTATTTTAAAACTATCCTGCCGGCTCTCAATGTAGTTCTTGGCAAGTTCTCTCGTCTGAAAGGGCATAAGGATAGCGTTGTCCAGGATGTCTTTAAACCGTTTCGCGGCATCCGCTTTCTTTTGTACCACATCTCTTTCCAACGTTTCCATTTTACCAAGAAAATGAACAGCTTTTTGTTCACTCGCGTTTTCTTCTTCTCCTTCAGCTGTTTCAAATGCTTCTCTATAGCGGTCTTCATCAAGGTCAAGACCAGTTTGTACCGTTTTTCTGATCAAGCGCTCAGTTTCGCTGAAGGCGTTTTCCTGAATCCATTCGTCCTTCGCCAAATAAAATTTTTGGAAGAGCGTTTTGATCTCCTGAAGCTGGTTCCCGGAATGGCTGTGATCCATGATGGTGGTAAAAAAGATCTCTTCCGGTTCAATGTCCCAGCTCTTGAATCCGCTCTTAATTTTGTTTGTAAATTCACGGAACGTGATCTCTTTTTCATTGTGTTTATCGATCTGATTCACGATCAGGTACAATTTCTTTCCCTGTTCTTTCAGCAGCCGGATAAAAGTAAAATTCAGCTGTGAAAGAACATGGTTATAATCCATGATATAAAATACGACATCTGCCATATGAAGGGCAGATTCTGTTGCAACCTTATGGGCATCATCCGTTGAATCAATGCCTGGTGTATCATAGATGGCGATTCGGTCGGGAAGAACAGTACGGTCCACATTGATTTCAATACTCTCGATCTCTTCGCCGTTCTTTGCCCATTTTTTTATCTCTGACACATCAATAGGTGGATCTACACTCACTATTCCTTTGTTTCTTAATAAGATTTTTGCTGAAGGTGTTCCATTTTGGACTTTCACCACATTTGCACTTGTTGGAATCGGGCTTGAGGGCAATATGTTTTCCCCGATGAGCTCATTGATCATGCTGGATTTACCGGCAGAAAAATGGCCGCAGAACGCGATGGCAAACTGCTGGGTTTTCACTTTTTCATACAGATCCAAGACCGCACCAGCCTCGCCCCCAGAACCGAGTTTTTTTAATTCACGGTAAGCTGCGGCAATGGATGAAGCCGCACTCTTTATTTGCTGTTCACTTTGTTCGGTGATTCCTGCTCTATTCATTGAACTCTCCACTTCTCCAATACCTTTAGTCCTCTTCACTTTACCATAATTATGTATGATTCTCTATGAATGAATCTATAAAAAGAAAACTGGGGCTGCCCAGTTTTTCGCTACTCGCTTTCTTTTTTAAGGAAACAGGCCATATACCATTCATCCTGCAGTTCTTGATTGATGATCACTTGTCCTTTTTGAACGCCTTCCACGGTAAAACCAGCTTTTTCATAAAGCCTGATGGCGATTTTGTTTTCTGAGAAGACAGTCAGCCAGATCTTATAAAGTCCGTTCTCCTTCCCCCATTGGATGGAATAGTCCATTACCTCCTTGCCTATCCCTAAACCCTGTCCTTTTGAATTAATCCACGTTCTAAACATCCCCGTATGTTTTTTCATCGTAAGTTCACCTTTAATGATACGGGCGATCCCGATCACAGTTCCCTGTTTTTCGATGGCGGTATACATATTTCCTTTCATCTGGCAGTCACTGATAAAATCTTCTTCCTCACTTTTTGTGCGGGGCCTCTCTTTTTGTAAAAATTCTCCTGCATCAACGATTTCCTTTACTGCATCAACGATCTGCCCGGCATCTTCCATAACAACAGGTCTCAAGGTTATTTTTTCACCGTTCTTGGCATTAAATGTATAGGTTGAACCGATCATTTCCATCGTTATCCCTCCTATAGCTAGTATGCCAAAATTGGTTCATTGAAACCAAAAAATAAAAAAGGAACCTGCTGATTCGCAGATTCCTTTCGTATGTTATCTTGCTTTTTTGTCTTCTCTCATGCGTTTTGGCGCACGGTATGACATGTCTCGGTTGCCGCCGCCTTGACGCTGTTTGTCACTGCGGTTGCCTCCGTTTCTTCTCTTGTCTCTTGATTCGTTGCTGCTGCCGCGCTGAGGGCGTCGGCGGTCTCCGAATCGGTTGTCACGGCGTTTTTTCACCGAAAGTGGCGGTTCGAATGTCAATTCGATCGGAGTGCTATCCGGCTCTTTAGTCAACAGTTTTAATGCTGCAGACAACAGGGATACGGAATCATGCTCTTCAAGCATTTCCATCGCTGTTTGTTTGTAGATTTGGATATCTCCGTCTTCAATCACGTTAAGAAGCTTATCAAGCGCCATGCGCTGCTGGCCTTCAATCGCCTCGTTAAGTGAAGGAACAGGACGTTTCACCATTTTACGCTTCGTGATTTTTTCAATCGTATAGAGGTGATCGATCTCACGAGGAGTGATGAACGTAACCGCATATCCTGTTCTTCCCGCACGTCCTGTACGTCCGATACGGTGAACATAGCTTTCAGGATCCTGTGGAATGTCAAAGTTATATACGTGAGAAACACCGCTGATGTCTAATCCGCGAGCTGCAACGTCAGTAGCGACAAGTACTTCAATTGTGTTGTTCTTAAACGCGCGAAGAACCATGTCACGTTTCGATTGCGGAAGGTCACCATGGATTCCTTCAGCAGAATAGCCTCTCTTGTTCAATGCTTCAGCCAATTCATCAACACGGCGCTTCGTACGGCCGAAAACGATGGCAAGCTCTGGAGATTGAATATCAAGCAATCGGGTAAGAGCATCAAACTTTTGTTTTTCTTTAACTTCTACATACTCTTGTTCAATGCTTTTAACCGTCATCTCACTTGCTTTCACACGAATGACAAGAACATCTTTCATGAAACGCTCAGCGAGCTTTTGAATCTGTTTTGGCATTGTAGCAGAGAAGAGCATCGTATGGCGCTCAGTCGGGACATTTTCAAGGATTGTTTCAATGTCTTCGATAAAGCCCATGTTCAGCATTTCATCTGCTTCATCAAGAACAACAGTATGAACGTCTTCAAGCTTTAATGTTTTTCTGTTGATATGGTCGATCACTCGACCTGGTGTACCCACAATAATATGCGGATTGTTTTTTAGTGCTTTGATCTGTCTGACGATTGATTGTCCACCATAGATCGGAAGGGTTTTAATCCCCTTATATTGGCCAATCTTGTTTAGTTCTTCACCGACCTGAACTGCGAGTTCACGTGTTGGAGCAAGAACGATTCCTTGAATTTTACGGGCTTTTACGTCGATCTTTTCGATCAACGGAATACCGAAAGCAGCGGTTTTTCCTGTTCCTGTTTGAGCCTGTCCGATAAGATCCGTTCCATTAAGAGCGGTTGGAATCGTATCACGCTGGATCGGCGTAGCTTCTTCAAAACCCATATTGTTAATTGATTTTAGCAATTCGGGACTTAAACCTAATTCACTGAATGTTGTCAATGTGTAACTGTCTCCTTTTTCGTCAAAACCATTTCCTTATACTTCCAAGTAAATCTCCTGAAATCATCTTTTACAATCTTAAAAATCACTGGTTTAGTGTTCAAAATAAAGATTATTAAACAAAGTAGGCCTTAAAAAAAGGCACATATTTAGATATAATATGCCCCTATACAGAAGTATATATAAACAGTTTTGCTTCCAATTTATTATCGAACATAACCTTAACATGACAGAAGAAATAATGCAACCTCTACATGCTGCAAACAGATCTTGCGCATACATAATAGTGTATGCCGGTAAAGCTTTGTTGGCGATTCATGAACGATCAAGAATAATTTCCCTTGAGCATCACATGATAATGATTAGTCAATCCAGATGAATCGGGGGGCATTATGAATCAAACTTGGCTGTCCATCATACCTTTTCTTGTTGTCATTCCCATAGCGGTTAAAACGAGGCAAGTTCTGCCGGGCTTATTTATCGGCTTTCTGGCGGGCTGCTACTTGTTGGAGCCTTCCCTCATCGGCGGCCTCAAAAAAATGATCACTTTTGTCATTGAGGGCTTAACCGATAAAAGCAACCTGAAAATCCTGTTGTTTCTTTATGCTTTTTCAGGACTGGTCGGCATCATTAAACTTTCAGGCGGTATTCGCGGTTTCGTAGAAGCAGCCTCTTCAAGGATTCAGACAAAAAAAGGAGCGTTGTTCTTAACTTACGTTTCTACGATCGGCACTTTCAGCGCACCCAGCTTCCGGTTCGTAACCATTGCTCCGATCATGAGGTCATTGATGAAAAAAGTAAAAATGTCTACTCAGGAATTGGGGTTTGTCATCGAAACTACAGCTACGCCGATCATTGTACTTATCCCGATCGCGACCGCTTTTGTAGGCTATATGACTTCCATTGTTGATATGGCTTTAGAGAATGAAAAGATAAAAGGCGATGCCTATTCCCTCTTTATCCAAAGCATTCCCTATAATTTTTTTTCAATTGTTATGATCATCCTTGGCATTTATTTAAGCTTTTTCCACCATTCCAGCTCACAGCCCATGAGCAGCAATGAGTCCATCGAAACTGAGGAAGATGACTGGCATAACTGTGATCCTGCTGTGTCAAAAGATCTTCCCGTCAAGCCGTGGAACTTGCTCATTCCGTTGATTATTGCCGTTTCTCTCACGTTATTCCTCACTTGGTGGGACGGGAGCAAAAAAAGTGAAGGATTTTTTAACGCCTTCATTAAAGCGGATGTACTAGATGCCATGGTGATGGCTCTTATCATCACCATATTGTTTTCGTTCTTCTACTACCGATTTCAAGGTGTGAAAACGGGGCCCCTGATGGAGGGCTTCATTGCCGGCGGAAATGAGCTGATGTCTGTTATCGTACTGCTTACCGTCGTCTGGGGCTTGTCCTCCGTGACCGACAAGCTGGGATTCTCGCGGTTTATTACCGACCATTCAGGATGGATTCCTTCCGCATTCGTGACTCCTGCTCTATTCGTTTTCGGTGCAGCAGTGTCCTATTTTATTGGTTCAGCCTGGGGAACATGGGGCATTCTGATGCCGCTCGGGATCTCCATGTCCCAAGCTGCCGGCATCTCCCTTCCTCTTGTGATCGGAGCTGTATTCGCGAGTGGAACGTTCGGAGCCTTTGCATCACCGCTCAGCGATGATACGAACACGATCGCCCGGATATTGAATCTTCCAGTCATTGATTATGCGAAATACAAACTGAAGCCCGCTCTTATTGCTGCAGGAATTACTGCCGTCCTGTATGGTGTAAGCATGCTTTTCTTTTTTTAAATGTAACCCACTGCCTCAGTAACCTCGGCTATCTGTGCACTATACCGATCCTTTGACCAGGAATTATAGGAAGGATGAGGGACATCGCTGACAACTTTCCAGTTGGAAGACTGGACATCAGCAAGCCGGAACTGTTTCTGTGCAAACCGTCCGCACGGGACGATGACCAAAGGCTGATTGACAAGTTCGGTTAACCTTTGGTTAAAATCCTGCTGCATGATTTCCTGGAAAGCATTCCATGTTTCGTCCCTGTACACATCTTTATCATTCCCCACACGGACTTTTTCTGCAGCACTCACAAATTCAGGGTGGCTATCACCCCATTTGCTATCTGGAATCGCTGCGCTCTGCAGCGGAAACGGGCAAACATTCAAGATGCCAAGATGGCAATAAGGTTTCTTATCGCTATTTTCTTTCAGCAACAATCCAAAGGGCAGGCTTTGTTTCCCTTCAAATAAAACTTTGCTTACCGACCTCCCTGAAGAACCGGCCAACGGTATATGATGTTTGATTTCCTCGCGATGCGGGGACTCCAGGATAAACAGAATTCGTACATGAGGTGATATGATGTCGGACACTGAAAAATTCGCCTTCGCCTGCTGAAATAATTGTTCCATTGTTAAGAAGCTCATGAACTTTTCCTTCCTTTCTTCTTTTATTTTTTCGCTGCTCAAGCCACTATACCCGTTTTAAAAGGATGCAAAAAAGCCCGTAATTAACGGGCTTTAATCTTTCCTATTCTTTGGCCCATTTTAACAGCTGAACCGGCTTTGACAGATGGATCGAGCTCCATTTTTCCGTTTTGAAAGATTAAGATGACGGTCGAACCGAATTCAAAATGGCCGATTTCTTCCCCTTTTTTATATCGTTCAGAGGGATGCTCCGTTTTTAGCACCTTTTTTCTTGCCCGTTTATACGGCTCGCTGTATGCCACTTGCACACTTCCGACGATGAATGCTCCGACCTTCACGATGGCGATCTCCCCTGCTTTTGTGTCAGCATAGGTGACGAGTCTTTCATTTTTCGTAAAGAGCCCTTTGACATGATTAACGCCGATATCGTTGACAGGAAACAGACGCCCCGGTATATACGTGCTCGAAGTGATTTTTCCGTCAAGCGGCATATGGATGCGGTGATAATCTTTTGGACTTAAATAGATCGTAATAAAGCTTCCTTCTTCAAAGTCCTCTTTCTCCTCACCCAATAAAGAATGAACCGAATAATCGATTCCTTTCGCCTGGATGATCGTCCCCTTTTGAATTCGTCCAAACTGAGATACCACTCCGTCAACCGGAGAAATGATCGAGTCAGCCGAATTATCAATCGGGCGCGCATTGATCTTTAATTTTCTTGAAAAAAATTCAGTAAGGTGCTTATAGTCCTGTATTGGTTTTTCAATTTCTGATAAGTTAATGTCATACATTTTGGCATATGGTTTAACATACCATTTGCTCATTTTTGTTCTTCCCAAGGAACCGGCAATACGGGAGATCCCATTTTGCGGAAGCATGGAAATAAAAACCTTTGCTACTCTATGTTTCACACTATTGTCCCCTTATATGTTACCTGTATTTCTGTCCGGTATGTATCGATATTATTATAACATGTTTCATTTAAAACAAAATTCTTTATTTGATGAGAGGCTTCAGCTATAGTAGCAATGATGAGGAATGGAATGTTACAATCATGCTCTCAAGGAGGTTTTACTTACTACTATGAAGATGAACATTACGGACTCTGCTGTTGCATGGTATAAGAACGAAATGGAAATAAAAACGGGAGATTTTGTGCGTTTTTTTGTGAGGCTCGGCGGCTGCAGTACAGTCCAGAGCGGCTTTTCACTGGGAGTTGCAAAAGAACAGCCGAAAGAAGCAGGTTCTGAAGTTCAGAAGGATGGAATTACATTCTACGTTGAACGAGATGACATGTGGTATTTCGATGATCATAACCTGAACATCGACGTGGATGAAGACGGTCAAACGATCGATTTTCAGTATGAATAAACAAATGTGAGGAATCGTGATTACCGATTCCTCTTTTCTGTCTTTTTTATCAGCCTTTCTACCTGATCCATTTTGTTTTCTGCCCGAAGAATTGCTGTTTGCCTGTGCCCCATCAGATCAAAGTGGGGATAGCCATGACGGTGATGGATCCATTCTTTCTTTAGGCCATACTTCTTACCCCATTCTTCTAAGGCTATCAGATCTGAACAGCCAACCTTCGTGACCGTTTTCATATCAGGAAAGCGGGGATCATACCAAAAATGAGTAATAAAAGCAATTTTGCCGCTGGCCGCTTGTTTCTTCCAATTGTTCAGCTCTTGTCTTGCTAAACCGAATGCCATGATTATCCCTGCTTTTGTTTTTTCTGTGCTTCATAAGCCTGATGCCAATCCGGAAAAACTTTTTTAATTGAAATGGGACGAAATGAATCTTTTTTGACACAAACATGTGTCGAATTCCCAGTCACACACAGCTCATCTTTGGAATTTCTGATTTCATAACCGTATTTTACCTTCAGTCCTGTATATTCATCCACCCATGTGAAAATCTTGGCCTGATCGCCATATGTTAGAGGCTTCTTATAATTGGCATGGATCTCAGTGACTGGAGATAAAATTCCATCCTTCTCCATCTGTGCATAACTGAATCCGAGATCTTCAATAAATGCCGTCCGGCCAATCTCAAACCAAATTAAGTAATTGGCATGATAGACGACACCCATTTGATCTGTTTCTGCATACCTTACGTCCACTTTTGCTTCTGAAACTAACATGTTCTGTCATCACCTGTCTTATATTTTCCTTTATCCGCCATTCCAATAAAGTGTAACACAGTAAAGGTGCACGGCTGAAGCAATATGCAAAAAACCCCCTATCGCAACGAATGTTACAGCAGGGGGCGGTTCTTTTATCTATTGGTTATTGCGGTAAGATTGCTCATCTTCAATCTCGCTCTGAAACGATTGAATGCTTTCTTCTCTTCTCTCGTTCTTGTTCTTGATCTGTTCTTTTTGCTGGGAAGTCATATCTGTATTCTGAACAGATTCATTTGCTTCCTGAATGTTTTGCTGCGTATTTTCTACCATCTGCTGCAGCCTTTCAACATTATTGCTTCTGTCGTCTGGTTTAGCCATCGGGATTCCCTCCTCTAAATTTGAATCAAACATAGTTTGTATCAAAGAGGAAAAAATATTCCGGGCTAATTTCTGTTCATAATGATTGGCGAATGATGTTCGATGCTGAGCTCGCATAATTCTTTAAAAGCGTTCCAGCAATCCACCACTTCCTTGTCCTCCAGGTTCTGCATGGTAATACCGAGCCAATTAAGCTCTTCCGCAAGCCTGACTGAGGAACCAATCCAAATTTTTTTATTTTTCACCGTTATGAAGAATGGCTCTTCAAACCGGAACGGGAGATAGAACCCTTCCACATTCGGATGCATGATAATGTGCTGATAGACTGTGCCTTTTGTTAATTTTGCATAAAGCAAAAGGACACCGTCGCTTTTAGCGGCAGCTTTTTTAAGTTTATTTATGATTGAGTCAGGCCCAATCTCAACCGATCCTATTTCATTTCCCCAATTTAATTCTTCACGAAAAGGAACAAGATGACCGAGACGCTGCATCTGTAATTCAAGCTCCCGATATAAAACGTCCTGATCTTCCTTCTTGGTTGAGACAGGCAATGGTTTCACTTCTGCAGTTATCAACCGTACCCCTCCTATTTCTCATCTACTACATACTTCGCTAAATATGTTGATTTATATGGTGGTAGTGAACAAAACAAGAAGGAAATGCCAGGGTTTTCTTTCGGAAAATGGCAAAAAAGAGGTTCTATCGCTGACGTGCAGGCAATAGAACCTCTTTTTTATTCAGCCTTTTGTGGGCACATAATCAGGATGTTCATTGCCTTTGTTGGCCATTTGTTTTCCCTTATTGCCTTTTCCTTCTCTTGGCTGTGTCCCCAGATGGCTGGGTACAAAGGATTGCGGATGTCTTTTCGGGTTGCTCATATTTATCTGCCTCCTTCATTACATAATATTTACTCAAAATAAAAAAAGAAACAGGAACTTCCTGTCTCCATTAGGCTTTTTTTGTATGCTTTTCTTCAAGTTTCTTCTCAATTCGTTCCATGGCTTCCTGATCGCCCAGCAGTTCCCTCTTGTTTTCTCTGACCAGGTCCTTAAACGAGATGTGTCTGTTCTTCCTCAAAATCATCACTCCATCATCCATATTCTGTTACTGTTATGGACAGGAAAAAATGTTATTATTCAAATTTCAGAAAAATAAAAAAGCCCTCCCAAAGGAGAGCTTCAATATTCATTTAGTTTTGAGGCTGTTTGTTGGAAATTTTGTTGCGAAGAACCATTGGAAGAATTCCTCCATGGCGGTAGTAGTCAATCTCTACTTCACTGTCGAAGCGTGCGATGACTTCAAACTCAATTTTTGATCCTTCTTCAGTCACGGCCGTAACCTTAATTACGTCACGCGGCTTTACATTCTCATCAACTTGTACAGTAAAGGATTCCTTTCCTGTAAGACCGAACGTTTCTGCAGTTTCGCCTTCTTTGAATTGAAGAGGAAGCACACCCATCAACACGAGGTTGCTGCGGTGGATCCGTTCAAAACTTTCAGCAAGAACCGTTTGGATACCAAGAAGGTTTGTACCTTTTGCTGCCCAGTCACGAGAACTTCCCATTCCGTAATCTTTCCCGGCAATGACCATTAAGCCTGTGTTGTTTTCTTTATATTTCATTGCAGCTTTATAGATGCTCATTACTTCATTTTTCGGCCAGTATGTTGTCCAGCCGCCTTCTGTTCCAGGTGCGATCTGGTTGCGGATACGAATGTTGGCGAACGTTCCGCGCATCATCACTTCATGGTTACCGCGGCGTGAACCATAAGAGTTAAACTCGCGAGGCTCTACACCGTTTCTGATCAAATATTTTCCTGCTGGAGAATCTTTAGCGATTGCACCTGCTGGAGAAATGTGGTCAGTTGTAACTGAATCACCGAACTTCGCGATCAGGCGAAGATCTTTCAGCGGCTGAATTTCTTTCAAGTCAGCAGAAAGTTCTTCAAAGAACGGCGGATTTTGAATGTAGGTTGAGTTTGCATCCCAGCTGTAAAGCTTTTCAGCACTTGTTTTTAATGCGTTCCAGCGAGCGTTCTCATCAAAAACACTTTCGTATTCTTTTTTGAACACTTCCGGTGTAACCGCTTGGTTCATCGCTTCTTTAATCTCAGCAGAAGAAGGCCAGATATCTTTGAAATAAACATCGTTGCCTTCACTGTCTTTGCCAAATGAATCATTTTGAAGATCGATGTTTACCGTTCCCGCAAGCGCGTATGCCACAACAAGCGGAGGAGAAGCGAGATAGTTCGCTTTTACCAGCGGATGGATTCGTCCTTCAAAGTTACGGTTTCCTGAAAGTACAGAGGTAACCGTAAGATCATTTTTAGCGATGCCTTGTTCTACCTCTAGAGATAGTGGGCCGGAGTTACCGATACAAGTCGTACATCCGTATCCGACAAGGTTAAAGCCTAATTGGTCAAGGTAAGACATAAGTCCTGCTTTTTCTAAATATCCTGTAACAACTTTTGATCCAGGAGCAAGAGATGTTTTCACATAAGCTGGAACTTTAAGTCCTTTTTCAATGGCTTTTTTTGCAAGAAGCCCGGCACCAAGCATTACATATGGGTTAGATGTGTTTGTACAGCTTGTGATCGCAGCGATAGCAACTGCTCCCGTTTTCAAGACAGATGTTTCTCCGCTCGGATGCTTCACTTTAACTTCCTTGTTGATCTCTTCGTCTGTTAAACCGAATCCTGCGTTGCCTTGTGGAGAAACAAGCGCTTTATTAAAAGCTTCTTTCATCTTAGACAGCGGAATCAAGTCTTGAGGGCGTTTAGGACCGGAAAGATTGGATTCAATTTGTGTTAAATCGATTTCAACTACGTCAGTGAAGATCGGATCTTCAACTCCCGGTGTGTAGAATAAGCCATTTGCTTTGCTGTATTCTTCAACAAGGGTGATCTGCTCTTCACTTCTTCCAGTAAGCCGAAGATAGTTTAGCGCTTCTTGGTCTACAGGGAAGAATCCGCAAGTCGCGCCATACTCAGGCGCCATGTTGGAGATCGTGGCACGGTCTGCCAACGGCATTTCCGCAAGCCCAGGTCCAAAGAATTCAACAAACTTGCCGACTACTTTCTTTTCGCGCAGAACTTGTGTCACTTTTAACGCAAGGTCAGTTGCGGTTGCACCGTCAGGAAGTTCACCTACAAGCTTCACGCCGATTACTTCAGGTACTGGGAAATAAGATGGCTGTCCAAGCATTCCAGCTTCTGCTTCAATTCCGCCGACACCCCATCCTAATACACCAAGACCATTGATCATTGTTGTGTGGGAGTCCGTTCCAACAAGTGAATCAGGGAAAGCTTCAAGTTCCCCTTCTACTTCGTGGCTTTGCACGACAGAAGCAAGATACTCAAGGTTTACCTGATGGACAATTCCTGTAGCAGGCGGCACCGCACGATAGTTATCGAACGCGGACTGAGCCCAGCTTAACAGCTTATAGCGCTCTTCGTTTCGTTCAAATTCAAGGTTCATGTTTACATTTAAAGAATCAGCTGTTCCATATTTATCAACCTGTACAGAGTGGTCAACTACAAGGTCAACCGGAATGTCAGGGTTAATTTGAGCAGGGTCTCCACCCATATCTTTCATGGCTTTTCTAAGAGAAGCCAAGTCAACAACAGCAGGCACACCCGTAAAATCCTGCAGGATTACACGTGACGGCTTGAAAGGAACATCGATATTCTTAAGTTCTGGAGTTCCCCATTTCGCTAGGTTCTCAATATGTTCTTTTAGAATTACTCTGCCGTCATGCTGCCTTAAAACGGATTCAAGCAAAATTTTAACGGAGTACGGCAATTTAGAAACGTTGCCCACACCCGCTTCTTCGAGTGCATTCAGTCGATAGTAGTTGTACGTTTTTCCATTTGCGCTAAATGATGAACGCGCTTTAAAAATGTCATTTTGTTGTTTAGTCATAACTCCACTCTCCTCCTTCAAACCAATCATACACCAAACAAGAGAAAAATTGTCGAAAAGTTGCACATATACTGCAAAATTCTCTCTTTACTCATTCTACAATTTCCTTCCCTTACCTATCATACGAAAGTGCTTTCAATAAGTAAATAACAGATATGTTATTAAACAATATAAGAAAATCTTATGTTCGTTTCCATTCACCAAAGATTTGCGTTTTCGTATGATATAGAGACTTAAATAACTCTCTTGGGAAAGGAGCTGAGGACACATGGCTATTCTAAAACAGCTTGCTACACTTCTTGCAATTATCGGAGCACTGAACTGGGGTCTGATTGGTTTATTTGATTTTAACGTAGTTACCGCAATTTTTGGAAGCGGTTCCGCATTAACGCAAATCATTTATGTATTGGTTGGCTTAAGCGGTCTCTGGCTGCTTGTCGACTGGTTCAGGAAAAAATAGTCTGTTCTTTTATAAAAAGCACTCCAGAATTAGGGAGTGCTTTTTTTCTTTGTTCTGCACACACTAAAGGAACAAGGGGGGTGGATCTTATGGCAAAAGCAAAAGGGAAGGCGAATCATATCCGTCCGGGAATGAATGCAGCTAAAGCTCAAGGCGGCGGCGCAGGATACGAGACAGAATTTGGCAACGAACAGCTTCACGCTTCCAACGAACCTTTGACAGAGGCACAGAAACAGAACAATAAAAAGACAAAAAAACGAAAATAAATCAGCTGTTATATTGTGAAATAAACCCTTGGAGCTCTGAACGGTACTGCTCGAGCTGCTGTCTTTGATGTTCAGAGGACACTTCGAGTGCATTATCGATCTGCTGCAGTGCTTCTTCTGCTTCTTTTTTCAGTTCTTTTACCCTTCTGCCATAATCGGCAGCTTGGGTTTGAATGAGCTGATTTGCAGAAACTGCCTGAGAATATCCTTTTTCTGCATCTTGAAAAGCCTGTTGTTTATCTTTGTGATACGGCATTGTTCTTTCTCCTTTGTTTGATGTCATAATGTCTTTACTATGCCAAAACAAAGAATAATTTATTCAATACGGAGGGTCTTATGACAGAGCATAATAGGTTTGATGATATTCGCAAAAATGCCCCAAAAGGTCAAAATCCAGGACAGCCTGAACCGCTGAGCGGATCAAAAAAAGTGAAAAACAGAAACCACACCCGCCAGAAGCACGGCGGAAAAATGTAATTCCTCTAAAAGCCAACCTAAGCGTTGGCTTTTAGTTTAGGTTTAAGAACGTTTGAATCAGAGCCTTTTCATCCGTTTCATCCAAAGTCCTCGGATCGATGACACATTTATTGTTTCTTACCGTTACGATCACAGGAACTCTCTGCTTTCTTAACTTCTCCGCAAGCTCAGAGGGTGACAGATTACGATCCGTTACTTCTATTATATAGGCAGGCAATAGCACATCCGGCATCGTTCCGCCTCCCGGCATGGAAAACCCTTTTTTCACCGTACAATTGAACGTGCCTTCCAGCTTTCTTGCAATCCTTCCGGCCTGTGTCTGAATTTCCTCCTGTGTTCTCAGCATGTCCCGGATAACAGGAATCTCTTTCGCCTTCTCATCATTATGATAAGCGAGCAAAGTGGCTTCCAGAGCAGCAAGTGTAAGTTTATCTACACGAAGCACCCTCGCAAGCTGATGGTTTTTTAATACGGTTATTAATTCCTTCTTTCCAGCGATAATCCCCGCTTGAGGGCCGCCAAGCAATTTATCCCCGGAAAAAGAGATCAGGTCAATTCCTGCCTGAACGGCTGGCTTTATCTCAGGTTCGTCTCCGATCTTATACCGCGAGAACGGAAAGAGCGATCCGCTCCCCATATCCTCATATAAAATAAGTCCCGGATTTTTTTCTTTCAATTTCAGCAGTTCGATTGCAGGAATACTTTTTGTAAAGCCACTCATTTTGAAATTGCTGCTATGGACTTTCATAATCATAGCCGTTTCACTTGTGATCGCTCGTTCATAATCTGCCATATGCGTTTTATTAGTCGTGCCCACTTCAATCAGGCGGGCACCGCTTTCTTCCATGATGGATGACACTCGAAAGGAGCCGCCAATCTCCACAAGCTCTCCCCGCGAAACGATAACTTCTTTCTCTTTCGCTAAAACATTCAGGATAAAATAAACGGCTGCGGCATTATTGTTTACCACCAATGCCGCTTCACTGCCAGTGATGGATGTGATCTGCTTCTCAATAACCTCATTCCGAGATCCTCTCGATCCCTCTTCAAGATTGTATTCAAGGTTCGTATAGGAAGACGCAGCCTCGGCCACCCTTTCTGCGGCAGCTCTGCTCAGCCTTGCCCTCCCTAGATTCGTATGTAAAACAACACCTGTTGCATTGATTACTTTCTTCAACAAATAGGGACCTTCTTCGTAAAGCCTGCGGCTGACTGCTTCACATACCCGGGATAGTAGTTCTGTATTTTCAGCTTTTCCATTATAGCTGCCCTTCAGTATGGCTTCCCGGAGATTACTGATTTCTTCCTGAACCCATCGTGTAATTATTTCTGCCGGAACTTCCAATTTCTCCGCCTGCCAATCTTTGGCCTGTAGAACAGCATTCACAGCAGGCAATCTCCTCAACTTTTCCTTCACGTTCCTGCTCCTTTCTTCTTTCTCTTTTTTTAATTGTACTTTTTCGCACTTCGCCTCAAAAATGTTTATACTACATTTAAGGAGGTGGAGTTCATGACAAGCCAGGATAAAATCCGTTTGACCCAGTTTTCAACCAAAGGCGGCTGAGGCTGCAAAATCGGTCCCGAGGACCTGGCACAAGTTTTGTGCCATTTACCAGAAAGAGAAGCTGACCCTAACTTGATCGTCGGCCTGGAAACTTCTGATGATGCAGGAGTATACAAACTGAGTGAAGAAGTTGCCATGATTCAAACCGTAGATTTCTTTACACCCATTGTAGATGATCCGTATATGTTCGGACAAATTGCTGCAGCCAATGCTTTAAGTGATGTATATGCGATGGGCGGCACCCCAAAAACCGTCTTAAATATTGTCGGTTTTCCGCTAAAAAAATTGGGCCATGAAGTATTAGCGGAGATTCTAAAAGGCGCGGCCGACAAAGTGCAAGAGGCTGGTGCTCTTATCGTTGGAGGACATTCCATCGATGATCAGGAGCCAAAATTCGGCTTATCTGTTACAGGCTTTGCCCACCCGGCGCAGATCTACAAAAATGTAGGATTAAAGCCCGGCGATGCTCTTATTCTTACAAAACCGATCGGAATCGGCATTCAGACAACCGCCATCAAGCAGAACCGTTTGAATGAGGGGCAAGTCCGGTATGTTTCGGAGATCATGGCCACATTGAACAAAACCGCGGCAGAATGCCTTGCTAACTATCAGCCTAATGCTGTGACCGATGTGACCGGATTTGGTTTGCTGGGACACGCCAGTGAGATGGCTAAAGGCAGTGAATCAGTTTCGGTCGCTCTCTCTTATTCCAGAACACCGGTCGTCGAAGGAACAGAAGCACTTGCCATGCAGGGAGTCGTCCCAGGCGGCACGAAAGCGAACCATCAATGGATTGAAGATTTGATCAGGTATGATGAGTCGCTGACAGAAACACAGCAATGGATATTATGTGATGCTGTTACGTCCGGCGGATTATTAGTCAGTCTGCCGGAGAACCAGGCCGATGCTTATCTTAGAGATCTGCATAGCGCAGGATTAAAGCAAGCAGCAAAGATCGGCAGTGTTACTGAACGAAAAGAAAGATTGATCATCATTGAACCTTAAAAAAACTCCGATTACTCCGGAGTTTTTTTCATGCCTTATTCCATCTTCTATGATCACCTGCACGTTCTGTATATCCCAGCTGATCCAGTAATTCAAGAAACGGAATAAGAAATTTCCTGGATACCTTCAATGCCGTTTTTGCTTCCTGTATGGAAAAGGACGGTGCACAGTTCTCCTTTAATGTCTTCATATGCAAATTCAGGGCTTTGCTGTGGATCAGCCTGTCTCCCCCTGCTTGCACAGCCTGGCCTGTGCGTCGCAAATAGGATAAGATGTCCAGTCGCATTCCTTTCGGCAGTCCAGCCTGTTCGTAAAGCTGATCAAAAGGATCTGACTCAATTCCCTGCTGAAACAGCCTTTGCTCCAACTGTTGGTAACGCACTTTCCATTGATTTGGAATCTCCGGCTGAAAATTGCTTTTTGCGATCAGATTCTGATTTTGCCGCAATGCAGCTTCATGGAGCAGTTCTTTTAAAACATATTCAATCAGCAAGGCAGGATATCCTTTTAGCCGCTGTAGAAGTTCGGCTTTATCCAACCCTTCCCGCAAAGGATATAGCTGATGAAAGCGAGCTGCTTCTTCTACGATCCTGTTTTTTATCTCCGAAACCCTCTCTGACAGTGCATATTGTTCTGAAGAAACCTCTTTGATGTGCTTTTCAGCCAGTAAACGCTGTAGATGGCCAGACAGAACGGCAGGGATGCCCGTCAATTTTGCCATCTCATCCACGTGCAGCAAATGATGTGATTGCAGGTGACGGATGATCCATTCTTCTGGAGCACCCTCTTTTTTCTCCTTCAGGAATGCAACAGTCTCCTCTCCAAACCGGTATTTTCCACCATTTGGATCGATCACTTCTCCGCCGCCGATCGTTTCTTCAGGAGAAGGACGCCTCAAAATGAACCGGTCACCCCGCTTGGCTATGACCGGGTGGACTAACCGAACCTGACAATAAGCAGCTCCCGCTTTTTCAGTAGATTCGTTTCTGTCAAAGAATACGATCTTACCCATGATTTCTGTAGTTCCTATGTAAAATTTGATGAGCTGGCGCTGCTTGATCTTCTTATGATTCTTGGTTAACAGCAGCATGATGTCCAATGTATCCGTAACTTGATACTCTCCTGGAGAAAAAAGAACATGCCCTCTTTTAACATCCTCATGCTTGATCCCCGTGACATTCAGGGCGGCCCTTTGTCCCGCCAGGGCATAATCCACTTGTCTGTTGTGTATCTGCAGCTGCCTTACTTTTACTATATCTCCGCCCGGCTCCATTTGCAGTGTGTCACCGACAGAGGCGGAACCTTCTAGAATCGTTCCTCTTACAACCGTTCCTTGTCCTGCTACAGTAAACGAATGGTCGATCGGCAGCCGAAATGGACCGCAGACATTTTTAGCGGTTACGTTTTCCGCCATGCCGAGGAGTTCCAACTTCAGTTCTTCCAACCCTGTTCCTGAAAAGCTGTCGATAAAATGAACAGAATGGTTAAGGAACGAGAAGCTCTTCATCATCTCTTCGATCTCTTCGAGGAGCAATGACTTCCATTCTTCATTAACCTTATCTGCCTTGGAAACTGCACAAACTAGATCCGTGATTCCCAGAAATTGAAGAATTTCAAGATGCTCAACGGTTTGCGGCATAATTCCTTCATCTGCTGCAATCACAAGGATGACCATATCAATTCCTGCTGAGCCAGCAATCATCTGGCGGATGAACCGTTCATGCCCAGGAACATCAATGATAACTGATTGGATTCCATCACCGAGGTAAAAATGAGCGATCCCGGGTTCAATTGTAATGCCTCGCTCTTTTTCCTCTTTTAACGTATCAGTATCCACGCCGCTCAACGCCTTCGTCAGTGCTGTTTTCCCATGGTCAATATGGCCGGCAATTCCAATCGTAATATGCTGTGCTCCGATCGCAGACACCTCCCTGTATTTTCTCTTTTCTTATCATATCGTACCATTTTATTTGCAGACAGGCTTCTGCGGTGAAGCTTTATTCGGGTGAAACTATCTATTCCATTGCCATTGTGTTATACTATTTAAAAGTGAGGTGGCGTTTTGAACGTTTATAAACCTAAAAAAAGCAATCTTAAATCTTTAATTGCTGATAAGAACATGAAGATCCAAGCTCTTTCAAAAAAAACCAATATCTCTGTTGACCAGTTAAACGATTACCAGTCTAAAAAAGTAATGAGTCTAAGCAATGCTATGACCATCGCAAAAGAATTAGATTGCCAGATTGAAGAACTTTATGACTGGAAGATAGTAAAAGAGTGAAACTTTCACTCTTTTTTTCCTTTTTGTTTGTTACTCAGGGCTGAAGCAATACTTTATTACGAATTAGGGAGAGAACCAACCTGAAAAATAATCTGTTTGCCGCCGGTGAATCCGTAAAAATTAAAGCTACCGATGAAATGGTCACTGTTTTACGATGCAAGTTTATTAAGAACATGAAACGCTATTCTTACATTGTGAAAGAAAATCCTTCAACATTCTACTTTGAGGAAGAACTTGTTAAGAAATAACTTCCTTCCACGGGGCCAGAAGTGCAGCTGGTGCTCGCCTGGGTCTTCAACACCTCTTGGGAGGCGCGTGCCGTCTCCGGTGGGTTCGATTCCCACATGGTCCCGCCATTGAAAATGAATGAACCAAATATAAAAGAAGACGGCAGATGCCGCCTTCTTTTTTTATTGTTAGTTATACTCACCGGCCAGTACATCAGTAAATGCTTTCACATATGGCGGCAGGTCTGGCGGACGGCGGCTTGAGACCAGGTGGCCATCAACGACTACTGCCTCATCCAGCCACACTGCTCCGGCATTCTCCATATCATCCTTTATCCCGGGTGTGCTCGTTACATTTTTACCCTGAAGCATTTTTGCAGAGATCAGGACCCATCCGGCATGGCAAATTTGACCGATTGGCTTTTTATGAGTTTCCATATGCTGAACGATTTCTATAACCTTTGAAAAACGTCTCAGTTTGTCGGGTGCCCACCCGCCTGGAACGAGTAAAGCATCATAGTCTGAGGGATCAATCTCGTCAAATGAATAATCCGATTCTGCAGGTACTCCGTATTTTCCTTTATAGGTTTCTCCCGCTTTCTCCCCGACAAGATCGACTTGAGCTCCTTCTTCCCGCAAACGCAGAATAGGATACCATAATTCCAGATCTTCAAACTCATGATGTACAAGACTCAATACCTTTTTGTCCGCTAACCGCATGTACGGCACCTCCAAAATAATAGATTACTCTCTGTCCGATAATGTAACGTGAGTTTCAAGGTGAAGTCAAGCCATCCCGCTTGCTGCCATGATCATTATTTCCCAGCATCCATAAACGGTAGGGAGGTATACTTCTTTTTCCAGCAGGTTATCCAAGCGTTTATGCACACATGAATATTTATGCAGGCTTAGTTATCCCGGGTTTATCCACAATTTAAGTTATTTACAGTTATCCACAACAAGACCTGTTATAGTGTTAATAACTTTCTGTACCAATGAATAAACTGTTATAGTTCCATTTTCGAACTGTTATAATCCTTTGGAGGATGTCGTTTTTTGTCGTATAAATTATTTCCCGTAATCGATCTTTCCCTCCCCTCTTCACACACTTCCAGATGTTTATTGATTTCGTCCTGTTTCTCAAGATATAATTGTTAGAGAATACATAATAAGGTTGAAGAAACCTAT
Organism: Fictibacillus sp. B-59209; assembly: GCF_036216745.1. NCBI lineage: Bacteria > Bacillati > Bacillota > Bacilli > Caryophanales > Fictibacillaceae > Fictibacillus > Fictibacillus sp. B-59209. The sequence continues at coordinate 76,876 of NZ_JARMMC010000018.1, forward strand.
TGATCGGGGTGGACAGCATGTCTGCAGGTTTTTTTCTATTCATTGCAGCCTGGACAATATTTTTAATCTCAATGTTTGCGATCGGCGGTTATTTTATGTTTCGAAAGTTTTTGAAACGGCTTCCGAAAGAAGACGGAAAATCAATCTTGGACTGGCAGGATTACTATATCCAGGAGACGATCCATTTATGGACTCCGCAGCAAAAGGCCTTTTTGGAGGAACTCGTCACACCTGTTCCCGAACTTTTCCGTGATGTTGCCCGTGAAAAGATTGCAGGAAAAATCGGCGAGCTTGCCATACAGGAAAAAGCATCTGTGATGACGCAGGATCTTATAGTACGGGGATACATTATCGCTACACCGAAAAGAGATCATAAATGGCTTATCAAAAAGTTAAACGAAAAGCACATTGACCTCTCTCCCTATAAGAGCCTTTTAGGATAAAAAAACTCGATCACCAGTTGGTGATCGAGTTTTTTTATGGGGCTGTCCAGAAAGTCGNNCGCACGCCCCGCGGAAAGCGAGCAGCCTGGAACGGAAATCAACAGCTTACAGACTTCTTGGACAGCCCCTTTTTTATGATTTCAGCACTTTTTGATATCCGAAATACATCGCCACTCTCCAGGGGAGAATCATCCCAAACGCCACGATAAAAAACAGACCGCTCGTTTCTGTATAGGAGATCTGATGGCCAAGGTACGTCTTCATCGCCATTCGTATGAGGAAAAGAGCAATCAAAATCGCTACAAAAGCTTTTGAGCGGATAAGATATACCTCCCCTCCCCTCTTTTCAAACTTGCTTGTTTTTATAAGAAATATGGAAAAGAGACAGCCAACCAGGAACGCCTCTCCTGCCTCCCACCAGGTAACTCGGAACTCAGGAAATGCAAACATGAGAAACCCGGTGGACATGAAAAAAGGAGGAAGTATAATCTTTTTAAGTGAGGCAGGTTTTTTCGTAGCCTTCAAACGTACAAAAATAACGGTGACAGCCATGACGGCTGCCAGTATACTGCTTGCAATAAAAAACAAAATCTTTTCCTTCTTTCTTATTCAGATGGCTCAAAAAATTGTTGTTGTTTTTAAAATAAGATCGTTGCTGCTTCTTTCCAGGAGTGATCCTTCTTAAAATCCTTGAAAGCCGCCAAAAACGCGATTTACGAGAAACGAAGTGAACTTGGTCATCCAGTCAAAGTATAACATGACCCCCATAGCGACCATAAGAAAACCGCCAGATTTCATTATTTGAACATTATATCTCTTTATGCTGCTTAGTTTATCCAAAAAGAAACTTAAAAAGAAAAAAGGAACCGCAAAACCAAGAACATAAAAAGCCATATACAGCATGCCCGCTCCTGGATTGGACACAGCCAGAGCGATCACTGCACCTAGAATCGGGCCTGTACAAGGTGTCCATCCTGCAGAAAAACCGATTCCGATCAAGATGGAGCCCATGTATCCCGCAGGCCTGTTTCTGAAAGCCAGCTTTCTGTCTTTCATTAAAAACGCCGGCTTTAATAAGCCTAAAATGATCAAGCCAAAGATAACAATGATAATTGCTCCGAACTGGCGAAGAAAATCTTTGTATTCAACAAAGATATTGCCGATGAATGAAGACGATAACCCCAGGACGATAAAAACGATCGAAAAACCGAGCAAAAAATAAGCCGTATGCAGCATGGCTTGTTTTCTTTTCATTCCCTTTTCTTCTTTGATCTCCCTGACTGAAATTCCTGTGATATAAGAAAGGAAAGCCGGATAAAGCGGCAGGCAGCACGGGGAGATAAAAGACAGTAAACCAGCTCCAAAAGCCAGCCATATATTCAAGTCTGCCATCAAGTCTACTCCTCTTTATGTAATACTTTTAGTTTATAGATTTAAGACCGCTAGTTCAATGAAAATGAAGGAAAATTCCTCAGGGAGGATCATCTGGCATCATAGAAGAGCTTTCCTTTTTGCTGAAGGGAATACATTTTGTGATATAAGCCTCGTGCTTCCACCAGTTCTTGATGAGTTCCTCTTTCCACAATCCAAGAATCAGATCAGCATCTTGAATAGTGGACAGACGGTGAGCGATTGCGATCGTCGTTCTACCTGCCCTCATTTTCTTTAATATGTAACTAAGATATATTCTCCGACAACTCTTCCTCTAAATCCACTTTAACACCAAATATTTCAGCTGCAGCTGAATCATTTCCTGGAGCATGAATTACCATCTCAACCTTGTACAGATTCTCATTGTCAGTTAAGTATTCTCCCTGCGATGGGACAGTTTGAAATTCGTAATATCCAGCATCTCCATGATCTTCGCCTTTAGAGTATAAATGCAAATAAATTTTTATCATAGAGTTTCTCCATCCTAAACTAACTCACTTTTCTCCCTGTAAAGTAAAATCTAAACGTCTAGCCAACTCGGCTCTATATCTACTCCATTCGATAAAAGGAATTAATTTCCTTTAACTAAAAAAAAATCAACTTCCTTTTTCAATTGCTAGTAATACTCCTCCATTAATCTTCTAAGTTCATTAAAAAAACCACCCTTTCTGCTGAATCTTACGCAGAAAAAGTGGTAGTTGTCGTGATATAAGAAAAATTAACCAATGACTTAAGGAATGATCAACTGATTAATCTTAATTGATGAAAAAAGCCTGCTGGTACGGGCTTTTTACTTCATCTGGTTGTTCATTGCTTTCATCATCTGATTGATTTTCTTTTGGGACGGCTTCTGACCCATTTGCATCATCATCACACGCAGCATGTTTTCATTGATTGGTGGATTCTTTTGTAGGTAATTCATCATGTATTTGCGGGCAATGAAAAATCCAATTGCTACTCCTGCAAGAAGCGCTAAAATGCCCACAAGGATATAATAAAACATAGTAAAACTTCCTCCTTCGTGTTGTCTAGCACTAGTTTACTATAAAAAGACAATCAGTTACAAGATACACGCCAAAATATTTATGACCCATAGCCTGACCTAGCCTTTAACGGATTCAACCAACCATAGCGGTAATACTTAAAATCCATCGCAAAAAAACAGCGTTCATACTTTCGTATGTTTTCAAAAATGGCTGTTTCCGCCTCAAAACTGCCTACGCTTTGAAGAAGCATATAACGTTCTGAAAAACTGAGCCGCGCAGAGCTTTTTTCACACTCCAGAAGGAAAGAGTGGACTTCCGCCTGAAATCCTTTTGATGAGAGCAGCATCTGTTTTATAAACGATTGAAGAGGGTTCAGCTGAAGCGGAGAGGTGATGTAAAGGATTTGTTTCATCAATACTTCTTTTTGCTGAGTAAAGGTTTTGTATTCTTCCAAAAACAGCTGAAAGAGTTTGATTTCTTTCCCAAAATACTCTTCGGCGACATCTTCCTTTATCTTATAGATCAAATACTCTCTCAAAACCGCCACCTCTCTCCCTTTTTTACAATTAGTATAATGGATTCTTTACAAAATACTTGTCTTATGCTGTAGCATGAGGCCACTTCTTTTGTCGAAAAAGAAACCCCGGAGAAAATATTCTCCGGGGTTTATACAGCTTATTTATTCAATAAAGCTTTTAATTTATTGGATACATTTTCGACTGTAAAGCCGTATTCAGCAATGATTTTTTCTCCAGGTGCTGAAGCGCCAAATTTGTCAATCGCAATTGTGTCGCCATCCAAACCAACATATTTGTGAAGGCCTTGAGATGCCGCCATTTCAATACCGAGTCTTGTTCTTACCGATGAAGGAAGAACGCTCTCTTTGTATTCTGCAGATTGCTTTTCAAAACGATCCCATGAAGGCATAGAAACAACAGAAACTTGGATTCCCTCTTGTTTTAATTGTTTCTGTGCTTCGATCGCCAAGCTGACTTCAGAACCAGAAGCGAGCAGCAACCCTTGAGGTGTACCTTCAGCTTCAGAAATAACATATGCACCTTTTTTGACATTCTCATATGCACTTTCTTTTGTCCCTTCTAGAATCGGAAGGTTTTGTCTTGTTAATACTAGTGCAGTTGGCTGATCTACACTTTCAAGAGCCAGCTTCCACGCAGCAACAGACTCATATGCATCTGCTGGCCGGATGACAGAAAGCCCAGGCATAGCACGGAGTGACGCAAGCTGTTCTACCGGCTCATGGGTAGGGCCGTCTTCACCAACTGCTACACTGTCATGGGTAAACACATAGGTTACCGGAAGCTTCATGATGGAAGCCAGACGGATTGCCGGGCGCAAGTAGTCTGAGAATACGAAGAACGTTGCACCGAATACTTTCAGTCCGCCATGAAGCGCCATTCCGTTAACAGCTGCACCCATCGCAAATTCCCTTACTCCAAACCAGATGTTGCGGCCGCTGTAATTTTCACGGCTGAAGTTTGTTTCTCCAGTAAGCATCGTGTTGTTTGATCCTGCAAGGTCAGCAGATCCTCCAAACAACCATGGAATATTTTTTGCAAAAGCATTCAATGCTTTTCCTGAAGAAGCCCTTGTCGCAACAGCTTTATCAAATTCAGGAAGATTCGCATCAAAGTTTTCTGGTAATTTGTTATCGATCGCTGTTTTCAATTGAGCTGCAGCTTCACTGTGCTCTTTTTCATAGCGTGCAAATAACTCATTCCATTCCTGTTCTTTCTTTTTGCTATCTTCTTTCAATGAAGCAAAGTGATCACTTACTTCATCAGGTACGAAGAAGTCTTCTTCAAACACCCAGTTGTATGCTTCTTTTGTCAGTTTTACTTCATCTGATCCAAGAGGAGCACCATGAGAAGCAGATTTACCGGACTTGTTAGGAGAACCGTATCCGATTACTGTTTTCACTTCGATTAACGTCGGATGTGAAGTATCCTTTTTTGCTTCGGCGATCGCATTTTCGATCTCTTCAAGGTTTGTTCCGTCTTCTACACGAAGTACTTGCCATCCATATGCTTTAAAGCGGTCTTCTACACTCTCAGAAAACGAAAGATGAAGATCTCCATCAAGAGAGATATCATTTGAATCATAAAGAACAACAAGTTTTCCGAGTCCAAGATGACCTGCTAAAGATGCAGCTTCAGCTGATACGCCTTCCATCAAATCTCCGTCTCCACAGATAGAGTACGTATGGTGGTCAACAACTTCAAAGCCGTCTTTGTTGTAAGTAGCAGCAAGATGGCGTTCTGCCATTGCCATACCTACAGCCATCGCAATCCCTTGTCCAAGCGGTCCTGTTGTAGCATCTACACCAGCCGTATGTTTGTACTCAGGATGTCCTGGCGTTTTGCTTCCCCATTGGCGGAATTGTTTTAAGTCTTCCATGGACAAGTCATAGCCTGAAAGGTGAAGCAGGCTGTAAAGCAGCATGGAGCCATGCCCTGCAGATAACACAAAACGGTCACGGTTAAACCATTCAGGATTTTCCGGGTTGTGATTCATGAATTTCGTCCAAAGACTGTAAGCCATCGGTGCAGCACCCATTGGCATACCAGGGTGTCCAGATTTGGCTTTCTCAATGCTATCTATAGCCAAGGTACGGATAGTGTTGATTGATAATTGGTCAATTGAAGCAGTAGACATTATTTAATCATCCCTTCATCTACATATGTAAAAGATTTCTCGATACCATCATAAACATATTGGACATTTTATACAAGCACAATGCCCACCAATAGTGTCCCATAAAATCTTTCTTTGATACAAATAAAAAAACCTGCATTATAACTTTATAACTTTTTGTTATAATACAGGTTCCTTTATTTAGTTTAACGCAGGGAACTCACAATAAAAGATATCTTCCCCTTCGTCATAGTCCAGTTTCATATCATCTACGAGCCAGCGGTCATCCGGTTTAATACAAAATTTCAATCCGCTTATTTCCTGAATATCATCACCGTCTGCCGGCTGAGCTGGGATGACGCCTAATGAGTATCCGCCGTTGCTTGCACTGCCGGCATATCGCGCATATAACCGGAGTGCCTCACCTTCATTAAGATCGATCTCACTATACAGTCTGACCACAGAATCCGTTATTGAAAAGGCCAAGGTGTTCTCCCCTTTCACAGTTGTTATATAACAGTATATACGAAATTCTGAATTTTGCAACAACAAAAAAGCCTGATTTCTTTGTACTGAAATCAGGACTTTTTCCTTAATGCTTCATATTGTTCTGGCTTTTTTTACTTTCTTTTAGCTTATCCGGTGTTACATCATTGCCTTCCGGGTCAATGATCTTCAATGAATGCAATCTATTTTGAAAAGAAGTTCTGACGTTTTTCAGATACTCTTCCCTTAATTGCTTTTGTTCTTTGGCTTCTTCTGTTGACAAACCTTCTTGTTTAGATTTTTTGGCAAGAAAATTTATCCGTTCCAGTTTATCTGGTGTAAGCATGGAACACCTCTCCTTTTTCTTCGATATTCCTATCGTAACGAATATTAAGTAGAGTTTCCAGTCGGAGCACTTTCTAAATACTCCTTATACCTGCGGTGAACTGTCGCTTTGGATGCTTCATATCCAAAACCCCTTAGCGTAACGGCAATTTCTGCAAACGTAAGATCCATTCCTCTAAGCCGGATGATTTCATCAACCGGAAGCACTTTCCGGTCTCTTCCTCCATGATGGATGTTCTTTAAATTCTTTTGTGGTTTATAGCCTTTTTGAACAGCCTTCCTCATTCCTCTTTTTATCTTTAAGTTATGTAGCTTGCGCTGATATTCCTCTACAACGGCAACGATTTCAAGCACCATAGACTCCGCTTCGGAAAGATGGTATTCCCCTTGGCTGCTGTAGGTATAAACTTTAATGTTCCTCTTCTGTAGTTCGTGAAGAAGAACGATCTTGGCGTTCCCCCTGCCCAAGCGGGTATCATCCGTTACAAGAAGAACATCAAATTCTTCGTTTTGGGCCCGCTCGATTACCTCAAACAAACCAACCCGTTCCAGGCTGTATCCGCTTTCTCTATCTTTTATGACAGAGACAATGCCGAACCCATGGCTGGCTGCCAGCTGTCTCAATTCATCTTCCTGCCGGGATAAAGAGGATGTCTGCTCTTCCTTTTCGGTGCTTACTCTGCAATAAATGATCGATCTCAATTGTGCCTCACCTGTCTTCTTCTGCCTTGATCGGTATCGTTAATTTCTGTCCTGGGGTAATGGTTCCTGCCTGTATTCCGTTATTCTTTTCAACCCAGTTGACAAATTCCCAATTTGAACCTTTGTCCTTCGTATATTCTTCGGCGATCTCCCAAAGTGAATCACCTTTATTAACGGTAATCTCCATATATTCTCTGGATCCTTCTGCGTGAGACTGATAAGCGAACATAATAAAACCTGCTGCAACAATAGATAATAGCATAAATACCGGTGAAAATCCCTTCATCGTATATCTCCCCTTTGCGAATATGTGTTCTTATTAATTTTCATTATAATAGGAACACCTGTTCTTTACAAGGGTTTTCTTCGAACTTATGTTTGTATATCTTGTTCCTGCATGCTATACTTTTTTCAAGAGTATTCAGTGAATGAGGTGTAATCATGACAAAATTATCCAGAAGACAAATCGATATCCTGGACTTTATTAAGGAAGAAGTAAACGCGAAAGGCTATCCACCATCAGTCAGGGAAATCGGTGAAGCAGTTGGACTGGCTTCAAGCTCAACCGTACACGGCCATTTATCCAGGCTTGAGAAAAAGGGGCTGATCAGGCGTGATCCTACCAAACCCAGGGCCATTGAAGTGCTCGGCCTCGAATCAGATCAGATCATAAACAGAACGCGATCAGTTAATGTACCGATCATCGGTAAAGTTACCGCGGGTTCACCGATTACAGCAATCGAAAACGTTGATGAATATTTTTCATTGCCAGAACACGTTGTAGGAGACGATAATGTTTTTATGTTAACTGTAGAAGGAGACAGTATGATAGAAGCTGGCATCTACGACAGGGACCTCGTGGTCGTCAAGCAGCAGCCAACAGCTGAAAACGGTGACATCATTGTGGCCATGACAGAAGAAAATGAAGCGACTGTAAAACGCTTTTTTAAAGAAAAAGACCACATTCGCCTGCAGCCGGAAAACGCCGCTTTATCTCCAATTTTGCTGCAAAACGTGACCATCCTTGGTAAAGTAATCGGTGTATATCGAACACTTCAATAAAGAAAAGCAAAAAAAAGCGACCCCGCAAACATGGCTGGGTCGCTGTTTTAGTTATAAGGATAATATTAATTATGAAAGTTTGTACCGTCCGTCGTTGCTTCTATAATGCCCGCACGAATCACAAAGTCTCCAAAGTGCTCGCCTTCTTCGCGTTCTTTCGCAAATCTAGGGAACAGCATCTTCAATTCTTTTAAAATCTCTTCCTCCCCTATGTTTTCACGATACATTTTGCTTAATCGGCTGCCGTCAAACGCTGCACCCAAATACATGTTATATTTTCCTGGCGCTTTACCGATAAACCCAATTTCACCTAGGGCATGGCGGGCACATCCATTGGGGCAACCCGTCATCCGAACGGTAATCTCTTCGTTTCTCAAGCCGTTTTCTTCAGCTATGTTATCGATCTTGTTCATTAGCACCGGAAGATAGCGTTCTGCCTCCGCCATGGCTAGACCGCAAGTAGGAAGGGCCACACAAGCCATGGAATTCTGCCGGATCGCAGAAACTTTTTGGCTGTCGAGCATTCCATACTGTTCCAACAACTCTGTAATCTCTTGTTTCTTCTCTCTCGTAATATTGGCAATTATAAGGTTCTGGTTGGCGGTCAAACGGAATTCCCCTGTATGGACCTTTGCGATTTCCCTTAAACCGGTCATCAGCTTGTAGTTCTCAAGATCCGCGATACGGCCGCCTTCAACAAACAGAGTAAAATGCCAATTCTCCTGCACACCCTGTACCCAGCCATACCGGTCTCCATTATCTTCAAAAGAAAAGTCTTTCGCTTCATCCAGACTCCAGCCTAAACGGTTTTCCAGCTCTTCTTTAACGGTTTGAAGACCTAACCGGTCGACTGTATATTTAAAGCGGGCGTTCTTACGCTGTGAACGGTTTCCATAATCTCTCTGAATGGTAATGACTTTTTCAGCCACTTCAAGAATCTGGTCCGGTATGCAAAAACCAATCACTTTTGACAGCTGCGGATAGGTTGCTTTATCTCCATGTGACATTCCCATGCCTCCACCAATGGACACATTAAATCCAATTAGCTTCCCATCTTCTACTACGGCGATTAAACCGAGGTCCTGTGAAAAGACATCAATGTCATTGGAAGGTGGAACTGCAATGCCGATTTTAAATTTACGCGGCAAGTAAAGCGGTCCGTACATCGGTTCAACTTCTTCTGTTTCTGGAGTGCCTGCTACTTTTTCCTCATCCAGCCAAACCTCGTGGTACGCTCTCGTTCTTGGCAAGAGATAGTCACTGAGTTTTTTGGACCATTCATACACATCAGAATGAACTTCTGATTGATAAGGATTGGAGATGCACATCACATTACGGTTTACATCACCGCAAGCTGCAATCGTATCGAGCATTGATGCATGGATCTCCTGAATGGTACTTTTCATGTTCCATTTTAAAATGCCGTGCATTTGAAACGTCTGGCGTGTGGTTAATTTTAATGTTCCATTACCATACTGGTTGCCCAGCTGATCCAAAACCAGCCATTGAGAAGGCGTCACCACTCCCCCTGGCAATCTTACGCGGAGCATGAACTGATAAGCTGGTTCAAGCTTTTGTTTCTGCCGCTCTGTACGAAGGTCTCTGTCGTCCTGCAAATAGCTGCCATGATGCTTCATGAGGCGGTTATCATCATCCGGGATACCTGCACTGATCCGGTCAAGCATCACTTCCTTCAGCGTACCCCGTAAATAATTACTCTCTTCTTTTATACGTTCCACATCACTCGGTTTGCCTTCCGGTGCTTTTAATAATGGGTTTGACATCTCTTTAAACTCCTTTCTGTTGCCGGTCAATACACGTCACGCTGATAACGTTTTTCCTGCTGCATGCGGGCCACATACTCTTCCGCTTGTTCATAGGTCATGCTGCCTTCATTTTCAATGATTCCGATCAGTGTTTGATGAACATCATGGGCCATGTTTTTCTCATCGCCGCATATATATAAAACAGCACCTTCTTCTAACCAATGGAAGAGTTCTTTACTGTGTTCAAGCAGACGATGCTGTACATATACTTTTTCCTCGGTGTCGCGGGAAAACGCCACATCCATTTTTGTCAGAACACCATTCTCCAGCCACTTTTGCCATTCTGTCTGGTATAGGAAATCACTGACAAAATGCTGATCTCCAAAGAACATCCATGATCTCCCCTCTGCACCTGTTTCCTCACGTTCTTGCATGAACGCCCGGAATGGCGCTACTCCTGTTCCTGGTCCTACCATAATGATCGGTGTTTCTCCGTTCGCTGGCAGTTTAAAATTCTGATTGTGCTGGATGTAAACCGGAAGTGTGTGCCCTGGCTCCAGCCTTTCCGCACATAAAATGGAACAAACGCCGCTGCGGCTGCGTCCGAAGGATTCATAACGCAAAGCGCCGATGGTTAGATGAACCTCGTCCGGATTGGCATTCAGGCTCGAAGCAATCGAATACAAACGAGCTGGCATTTTACGTAAAATGTTGACAAAGTCCTGTGGTGAAACGGCCCATGGGCCAAAGTCATGAACGAGATCCAGAAGATCACGGCCTGAAAGATAACTTTTCAGCTCGCTCTCATGCCCTGCTGACAAAAGTTCATGCAGTCTTTCATTTTCAGTTAACTGTGCTGCCTGCTGAAGCAGCGGCTTTGTTAAAACTGTAATTTCAAAATTGGTGATAAGCGCCTGCTTCAGAGCTGCCACATCTCCCTGCTTGTTCACTGTTACAATTTCTTCAGGATTCCAATGTAATTCCTCAAGAAGCAAATCAACCAGTTCCGGATCATTTTCAGGGTAGATTCCAAGACTGTCACCCGGTTCAAAAGATAGATTCGACCCTTCAAGCGAAAGTTCTAAATGGCGGGTCTCCTTATTCGAGCCGCGTCCGTTCAAATTAATATTTTCCAGAACCTCTGCATGAAATGGATTGGTCCGGGAATACGTTGCCTCTTCGGCTAGGGTTGCTGAAGCCTCTTGAAAAGCTTCACTTGCAGTCTCTCCCTGTGCCTCATTTAAACCTAATATTACTTTTGACAGCCATTCTGCTGCCGGCTCATCATAATCGAGATCGCAATCCACACGCGGTGTCAGGCGTTTACCCCCAAGCTCTTCCAGGACCTTATCAAAATCTTTGCCCGTCTGACAGAAAAACTCGTAGGAACTGTCACCTAAAGAAAGGACTGAAAAACGAAGATCTTCTAGTTTTGGAGCTCTTTTGCCATGAACAAATTCATGGAAAGAAATCGCATTATCCGGCGGATCTCCTTCTCCATGTGTACTAACAATGATCAGCAGGTTATTGAGTTTCTTTAGCTGATTCGGTTTAAAGTCACTCATGGAAGAAACCGTTACCTCAAAACCTTTCTCTTTGAGAGCTTTACTGCTGTTATCCGCAAGGCCTTGAGCATTCCCGGTTTGAGATCCGTAAAGGATGGTTACTTCTTTAGAAACGGGCAAAATGGAGCCGTGCTTTACAACAGCAGCTGGTCCCACTGGTGCTGCAAGTGACTGAGAAGCCGCTAAGTAACCGGAAAGCCAAAGCTTTTGTGCTTCAGTTAACGTCGGTATCAGCTTGTTAAGGAGCTCAGCTTGCTCCTGATCGAATGGACTGTTTGTTGCCTGAAGTTGCAATGATAACACCTCACATACATAATTTTCCGTCATTTTTTACTTTAAAAGTTTCCCTCTAGGTTAAGACTAAATTATTTCTATCCATTAACTCGGTTTTAATCTTAAAAATAGTCAGAACCCTTAAAAAATTTATATCCTCTACTTTACCTCAGTACAAAACATTAGTAAAATACATATTAATTATCGTTGCCATTAAGATTACTAATAATAAAGGATGTTTTAAAAAATGTATTATGATGCATTAAAAACGTTCGTCACCCTGGCCGAGGTAAAAAATTTTACAAAAACAGCAGAACTTCTTCGGATGTCTCAGCCGAGTGTCAGTTTGCATATTAAAAATCTGGAAAAAGAGTTTCAAACCAAGCTTTTTCTCCGCTCACCCAAGTTTCTGCAAATTACGCCTACAGGTGAGATATTATATGACCGGGCAAAACTGATCCTTACGATTTACGAACAAGCCCGGCAGGAGATTGGAGAGCACCATACAACGATTAAGGGTGAGCTGAAGATTGGGGCCAGTTTTACAATCGGAGAATATATCCTCCCCTCACTTCTTTATGAGCTGCAAAATCAATACAAAGAGCTTCAGCTGCAAGTGCTGATTGGAAATACGGAAGAAATCGTTGGATCCGTGCGCAACTACAAAGTGGATGTTGGATTGATTGAAGGGCAAACAAACGAAAAGGAGCTTTCTGTCCATCCGTTTATGAGTGATGAACTCTTTATCGTTTCTTCCCCAAGCCACTACCTTGCCTCCAAGGACAAAGTGACCATAGATGATCTGCAAAATCAGAAATGGGTTTCAAGGGAAACGGGATCCGGAACACGCGATTATCTTAATCATGTCATCAGATCCAATGGTTTGAAAACAAAGTCTCTGCTGACGATCAGCTCCAATCAAGGCATTAAAGAGTCCGTTATTCATGGGCTGGGGCTGTCACTTCTTTCCGGCAGCGTGATCGAACGGGATGTACAGTACGGCAACCTGTCTATTATAAAAATCCAGAATCACTTCTTTAACCGAAAATTTTCCTACCTTTATTCGCCCATTGTCCAGGAAAACAGAAACGTCTCTGCTTTTCTTCAGGTCATCCATCAGAAATATCCCTCTTCAATTTAATAACTGCATAACAAAAGACACTGCTTTATTTTGCTGTGTCTTCTTCATGTCTCTGCAGCTGATTCAATAGTAGAAAAATAATCATGTTTCCGTCAAGGTTGTCTAATTGGAAAATAATAATTTTCATATATATTTTAATCTGCTTAATTACTAGATATATTTAACTTACTCACCTTTCACGTCAAACATTAAGGAAGGATCTACGATGAAACATCATTCAGTCCTCTTATTAAACATCGTTTTCATTGCTATTCTAGTATTGATATGGGGCCTTACCTGGCCGATTTCCAAGGTAGCACTTCATTATTGCCCTCCTGTACTCTTATCGGGTTTCCGATCACTTGGAGCCGGAATTCTATTGTTTCTTTATGCTTTGCCACGATATAAAAAAATGGACATTAACAGAAACTGGAAGATGTACTTTTTCTCCAGTCTGTTTAATTCGGTCTTGTTCTATGGCCTGCAAACCATTGGACTGATGTTTATGCCAGCAGGATTGTTTAGTGTCATTGTTTATTTACAACCGGTTCTGATTGGTATTATTGCGTGGCTGTGGATTGGAGAAACCATGACAGCACTAAAACTAACAGGTTTACTTCTTGGCTTCGCCGGAGTAGCCACGGTCAGTCTTGGAGGATTATCATCTCATATCTCTCTCATTGGCATACTGCTCGGGGTCTGTACAGCTTTAAGCTGGGCAATCGGTACCGTTTATATGAAATCAATCAGCTCAAAAGTCGATGGGATCTGGCTCATTACCATTCAAAGTATTATCGGCGGACTGATCATGACAGGAGCAGGCAGCGGAGTGGAGAAATGGTCCAGCATTACATGGAGTTTTCCCTTTGTTCTGACCATGTTGTTTTTAGCTTTATTTTCTGTAGCCATTGCTTGGTTGATCTACTTCCATTTGCTCTCCAGAGGAAATGCAAGCATGATTGCTTCTTTTAATTTTCTCGTGCCGATCATCTCTATTTTTATTGGTATCTTATTTTTGGATGAGCCGTTCACCAACACACTTTTAATCGGATTACTCCTGATCATTGCCAGCATATATCTGGTGAATCGTAAATCAAAATTATCTGTGAGAAGAGCGAACGCTAATTTACCTACCATAAAATAAATTCTTTAGATGTATAACCTCCGTCTTTTATAACTTTTTGTTCCAATGCCCGCATAGAAACGGCGTTTTGTGTATTTTCTTTACATAATATAACAGCTCTTAGTTGTTTTTTTAAATTAAAGGCTGATTGAGAGCAAAATAAAAAGCACCTAAAAAATTAGGTGCTAACTAACGCACCCGTTACTTGAATAAGGATTTTACTTTTCCAGTTAAATTATCTAAGAAAATTCTTAATTTAAAGGGATATGTTTCTGGTATATACAATATAAGTTTGTACTCATCCTTAGAGCTTTTTTCTTTTTTTCTTTTTTTCTTTTTATTGAGTTTTCTTTTTAACTTTGGCTTTATCCAGAAAAGAAAGCGGTCATAATCTTTTTTTTGCAAGATGACTATCCAAATAAAAGCGAATAGTTCCCACAGCACTCTACAAACAAGAAATGCAAGGCTAATGTAAGCCACCCAAGTTAATATAAATTCTATGGGGTCACCATTCATTACAACCCTCCTTTGTTTTTACTCGGTTCCAATATTCCCTCTTATATGTTTCTATGTTCTAAATAAACTTTTTATCTCTAGTTTTCTAAGCTCATACTTCAACTCCCTCAGTTTAATACGATTTTCTCCCTCAGTTTAATACGATTTTCTTGCGAATACTCGCTTATTCACAGGATTTCAAAACCACTGAATTTAAGCTAACGGGTAGATAGAGTAACTTTGGGATCTAAAGGCTTCGTGAAGGCATAGTGAAATAAAGGAGCAGACTAAAACTCCACATTTTACCATGTAATGTACATCTCCACGCCGCCCCTGGAGGCTTTCCCTCCCATGTCTCAACGGGTCAATTGCCCTATCATTCCTTCGTCATGCCTATCCAAGAGGTGGAGGCCAGTTTTGCTAACCTAATGGGTCAGTGCCCTTTTGTTGAAGAAATCTGGTACTCCGTACATATTTAAAATCCTGCAAATAAGCCAACATTCGATTATAGAAGAATTAATGTGTTAAGGTTCTCTTCGAGAACTCAACTAAAACTACGCAGCCAGTTCAACTACAGGTTTTACTTTACCTGCACAATAAGACTCATTTTTGCGGGCTATCCCTACAAAAATACGGGCTAACTTACCGATCAATTTCATAATCGATTTCATTTTCTTCATTTTTTTCACTTGAACATTATTATAGTGAATGGCTTGAAACTCAGGGTTATTCATCACAAGGCTCATAGTGGCTAAGTATAGGAAGCGTCTTAGTCTAGATCTTCCACGCTTAGATATTACAATCTGGCCTTTCCACTTTCCTGAGCTTGCTTCTGCCAGGTGTAATCCAGCGTGCCGGAGCAAGGAATTGCCGTGGGAGAAACCACTTAAATCGCCAGCTTCACCTAAAATGCCGGCTAACGAAATTTCACTAATTCCCTTAATGGTAAGCAACTTCTTTGCGAACGGTATGCAGTTTAATACCTCGTTAACGGCTTGTTCCACCCTTTCCAACTGAAGGACCGCAAGATCATATTCTTCTAATAATTGCTCAAGATGAAATTTATATGCTTCAAGAGCTTGTCTTGTACCTACAGATTTTCTGGCCAACTGGAGAAGCAATTGAGCCTTTTTCATTCCTGGCTGTCTTTTCATTAGTGACTTCCAACCTTCAACTATCTCATCCGGTTTCATGGAACTCAGTTCCATCGGAGATGGAAAGAGCCGTAAGGTTGCGATTGCACCTTTGGCAGTAATGTCTTTAAATACCTCCCTGAGTTCTGGAAAAACAATATCAACCCAGCGGTTTAATTGATTAATAGAGCTGACTAGACGTTTAACCACCACATCCCGATTGGACATTAGAACCCTTAGTTTTTCAAATGATTCCGATGTGTTTCTCACGAAGGTATAGTAACCGTTCTTCACCATGTCCGCGATGACTAAAGCATCTTTCTTATCACTCTTAGACTGGGTGTTATCACGATTTTCTTTATTCCTTCTTACCAGGTGAGGATTTACTGTCACTACCTCAATATTTTGGTTTATTAGCCATTTAGAAAGGTTGATCCAGTAATGGCCTGTTGGTTCCATTCCAACTATAGCTTCCTCAAGTTTATTTAATTTTTTCAGTTCGTTTATCCAGTTAAATAGGGTCGTAAATCCATCCTCGTTATTTTCAAAAGTAAGTGGATCACCCACTACGATGCCACGAAAATTAACTGCTCTGGCAACGTGTAATTGTTGGGCTATATCTACACCAACAACAAGATGCTTATCAGATATTCTTTCTATTAGTTGATTTTGTTTGTTCTGCATTTTAAACTTCATAGTAGGGCTTCCTCCTAGATGGTTGTTTGGGATACATTCATCTTACTGAGGAGCCCTATTTTTATCAAAGATCAAAATTAGCCATCTACAGGAATGCTAACCTGCCCCTTTAGTTCCAAAAGAAAAAGCCGCCTTTAAGGCAGCTCCGATCTTTAGCTAACGCACCCGTTAGCTCAATAGCAAATGAATTACAACTCGCTATTTCTCCCAAAGCTCGACCAGTCGACCTTCTGGATCTTCAATCCAAATAAACTTTCCATATTCACTAATCTCATTTTTCTTTGCAAGAGGTACACCAATATGTTCGAGATGCTTAATAGTCTCGTCTAGATTATGTACTTGGAAATTTAACATCACTTGTTGTTCTATTGGAAAATAACTGTCATTCTCGGTAAAGAAAGAAAAGATAGTTTCATTTCCTGATTGGGGTTTTATCATAGCCCCATTCCAATTTTCCATATCAATCTTCAACACTTCACTGTACCATTTTTTTACAACTTCAAGATTCTTAGTTCTCCAAAATATTCCTCCAAAACCTTTTATCATCTTATCTAACTCCTGTCCGTCATCAAATTTTTAGCTATTTCCTTTTTCAACATTACTGCTTCGTTCGATTATTAAATTCAGCAAAAAGGTGCGTAATCCTTCTTGGATCAACGCACCCGTTAGTTCAATTGGAAATCTTTTTTTCGGCATAATCCATTCTACACATGGTCCAATCAAAACTTGTTTTTTGATTTTTCCACACAGGTTCCAAAAGCTTAATAATAATTCTTACTTCAACATTTCTTTTTAAAAGTTCTCCAAATATTATTGTGTTAAAAACGGTTTAGTTTGACGAAGGTATTGCTTGATTCAATACTTTATCCATACATCGCTGTATTTAAAGCAGATCTGAGCTATATAAACCTCCTTTCCACCTAAAGGATTTTATAATATCAAACAAGGTTTCAATTCTCTGAATATATCATAACATTTTTTCTGAAAAATCAGAATTATATGCCAATGGGATTAACGGACTGTAGTGTCCTTGGTACCGGACTCAATTGTTCTATTGTACGCAAAAAAACAACTAGGATGTACCTGGCTGCTCTTTTACTGATTATTCTTATCTTTTATGTATTTATTTAAGTATACCAAACTACTACGGCTATACATGCTATAGCGCCTGCCACCATGTGCTTAATTTCATTTGCCATCTAGCTATTCAGGTAAATTATGAAAAAACTTGATTTCTAAACAAATGGGGTTGTTTTTGTAGCAATCAAAAAGGTTTTACAAAATCCACTTTTTCACTCAAAGCGAGTCATTTGGCCGCTGTTGACGTTAGCTCACTATAAACAGAAATTTAGTTAGGTGGTTTAGAAAGGGGATACCTTATAAACTAGATGCAATTCTTTTATTTCGATAACACAGTCGTGGTTATTGAAACCATCGATAAAATTTCCATATAAAGAACAAGAAGATGTTGTATCCGAAAAATGAATAAGAATGATGCCACGCTTCGCTATGAGTAAACAATCCTAATTTCTCTCCAAACTGTTCGGAAATACTTATACAAAGTCCAATTAAAACGATAAATAGAATTCTTAAAAGCTGAGGCAACTTTTTTACGATCCGTAAAAAGAGAGCAGTAAAGGTTGGCAATATCAATAATGTAAAGGCAACATTGATGGTAAATACATCTGGGAATGGTCTTGCTGGAAAGGCATACATATGTTTTCCGACAAACAGTAAGTCCAAATACGTTCCTGTGAAAGAAGAGAAAATGATGGTGGCTACAAAAGCTCCTTGATGGCTACTCTTCTTCTGCCTCTTCGCGGAGAAGGACGTTTTTTTTTGCCATAATGGCCAGTTCAATTTTTTCAAGTGTTTTGCAGTATTCATCATAAATTTTCCCATCTGTAGTTTCTCCCTTATCAATTAAGTAGTCAATGATATTCCAGTCTTCAAACCAGTCTCCGCTTTCAGGGTCTTCGTGGTTAACATCTTTCCATGCGTATATTAATCGAGGACTGAATAAACGATGTGCCCCTTTTCTTAATTGGCATTTTTTTATCCGCCGTTTATAAAAGGCACGGGAGAATGACTCGTTTACATCATAAAACAAATGCGGCCAGTAGTCTTTTCTCGAACCGGTATGTGGATGATCATGAGCCCAATCGACTACTCCAGATAAGATGTTCTCACGGCAAAACAACAGTGAGTATAATCGCTTGCCCAGCAAAATCCGTTCATGAAGGGAGGTAAAATGCCTCATTGTATCACCGACTAACAATGTTTCTCGTTTGGTCTCATCCTTATAGAATGGAAAAAGAATGTGATTAAAGCGAAAAAAATCATACAGTTTGAATCCAACGCTATTTAGCACAGTCTTTTTAAAATGGGCTTTTTGAATAACCTTTTTTTCTAAATAGCTTTGTTCATTGATAACAGTAGCAATAGCTAACGTATAGCGGTCGCCCGTCCTCCAAAAATGATTCCACATCGTTTCCATAAACGTTGACACATTGAAAAAAGGTAGAAGATGAAACAGTTTTTTGGATCTTTTCACACTTTGTTCATACAACAAAAATTGCGGATATACATCCAGGAAGATTAACCAGTTCCCTCGTTCCAAAAAAGAAAAGTAGGTGAGTTGATCTTTTTCAGACAATAGTCTCGTATATAGCTCCCCTTTTAAATCCGTCATATTCCAACCGCCATTACGCGATACCATATGTCCAAGTAGTGCCCAATGGATTTCTGGGTATCGGAGGTAAAACTGATAATAGGCATGCGTACGTGTCACATTATTTTTATTGCGTTGTCTTGTACATTCTTTAATTTCATGAATTAGCATTTTCTCTTCTTCCGTTAATTCCCACGATTTAACAGAAGCTTGTTTGCTTTTACCTTTTTTCTTTAATTCATGTTTTACATCTAAAAGAAAATATGGAAACTTATAGGAATAACTATTCCATTTCCTTTTCCAATCCTTGTTTTGCATCCCTCTTCCTCCCGTTAACATGAATGTTGCTCTTTCAAGGGCGATTAAATTAATCTGGGGAATACAATAAGATGATCAATTTTTCAATCTATACAAAAGAAATGAATCTTCTACTCTACTAGTAACAAAGGGGCTACTATCATTTTATTACGAACATTAGGAATAAATGATGATCGTTTTTTCAACAACCAAACGTGATTCAGTGCTATTCAGCTTTTTCTTTTGTCGATAGAAATTGTACCGAGAGATGCAGCCCCCATATCTTGCAAGCTTGGAATGGCACCCTCTAACATGTTAAGTACAAACTGCCGTTTAGTGTAAATATCCTCAAAACAAGAGAATCCGTTCTCTTCTTGTCATGACTTCTGGATCCCTAAAAAAGGGGCTGTCCAGAA